>JBDUAM010000048.1:0-3249 GCA_040004655.1 Chthonomonadales bacterium
CTCTGCCATTTTTGATGTCCAGTGCCCGTATGCGTTCAACATCGACCTCCTCGGCGACAAGGGCACCATCCGCGATAATCGTATCTTCGCGAAGGATTTCTTTGCGGGGTCCACTGATTGGGTCACAGTGCCAACCGTCCGCCCCGACAGTGGCGACGTATCGCATCACCCGTTCACGGGTGAGATCGCGCACTTTCTCGACTGCATTCGGCAGGACAAAGAGTCCAACGTCAATCTGGAAGATGCCACGAAGACTCACGCCGTCTGTTACGCGTTAGAGCGAAGTTCCTCCGAAGGACGATCCGTCAAGCTTCAAGAAATTTACGACGAGATGGGTTAGCCGTCAATCTATGGGCAAACAGATCGCCATTGCGATGACGCATGAGGATGAGTTGCTCTTCCTCGAGTTCTTGCTGTCGACTGCTCCCATTCAGTTGTTCGGATCGTTTGCACCTACGCCCGCCGAACTGGATTGGAATGAATTGCCACCTATCGGAACCGGGACCTACGACTGCACCATCTGGAACGGGGATTTCCCCTGGTCACCGGAATATGGCGCGGTCGGACCAGACTCCTATGACCCGACCTGCATAGGATGGGTGTATCACGCTCCGATCTGCCTAGGGCCACACCTGGAATGGGACCGGTCCAACCTGGAGCGAGGGATGTTTGGTCGACTCTACTGGGGACGACGAACGGGAGTCGAGTACGACCACGATGCGTTTGATCAGTGGATCGCGGTAGTTTGGCGATGGATTCGGAAGAATGGCAAGAAGTTTGAAAAGGGTGAGGCTTATACCCCTTATTGCTTGCCGGGAGCATTTGCCTACCTGACGGAACATCCTGCTGAGCAAGGGGCCTGATTTAGAATGGCTTCTATACGTCAGGTCGGCTCCAAGCTTCTCATTGAGACCTCCGAATTTCAAGCTGCCATTGCTACAGAGGGTTACGTCAGTGGAGTCGCGGAAGGCAGTTTTCGGGACAAGAAAACGGGTTCAACCGACCCCGGCTTCGGACTCCTGATCGTCGATTTTCTTCTTCAACCGGGCGCGGATGATCCCTCGGTTAATCCTGAGCATCGCTACACCTTTGGCGATCTCTATCATGGCAACATCCCCAAGCATTACGTCGCGCTGCCGCAGATCTGCACGCAGGTGAAGAAGCTGCCATTTGAGATTACCGAAGGGCGTGGATTCGTTGCGGTGAAGCAGTGGCATGAGTGGGACATCGCCTGTTCGGCGTACCATGCCGGATCAAAGTGGGAACAACATCTACTCTTCCCGGACGGTAAACGCTGGTTTCTCGCCTGGGATCGGTTTGCCTGCGCCGACGACGTGCCCAAAGTGATGATGCGGATGGACATGCCCGGACACATTAAGCACCACGGCGGCGATGTCTTTCAGCAGGTCTACCTCAGATACTTGAATAAGCCGATTCCTCAGCACGAATTTCACATGAATTTCCCGCCGCAGGAGAAGTTCCTTTATCAACGGAAAGACGGACACATTCCAAAGCGATTCATCCGCGCCATGCAGTTGACCAACAGAACATGGCTGGCGGGGATGACGCTCGATCCAGCGGCGGTCTACGAAGCATGGTGCCATCAGCGAGACTATGTCTGCTTCATTCAAGAGATCGGTGGACGTTCTGTGAAGGCGGGTGAGTGGACGGGAGCGGTACACCTGGTGGGTTATTTCGATTCGATTGCGGAGATGGGGCAGGTGTTCGATAAATATCGTGGCACAAAAGCACTGGATATCTCCAGCAACGGATGGCGGCTGAATTCAAAATAGTCAACACAAAAAAAGTCGGCGGGGAATTTTCCCCGCCGAAAGTGTACAAATAATTGAGAGATTTTGAGACCGTGTTAAAGTTTCAGATAGTTCGGCGTCGGCGCTTGCGGAGGGCGAGTACACCGCCAACGGATATTCCGCAGAGCATAGCCCATGTTCCTGGTTCAGGAGTAGATTTCTTTGGGTCGAAGGTGCCGGCGGCCTGATACTGACCGGTGGAGTTCCAGGTAACCATGACGCTGTCAATCTGCTGAACTGTATGGCCGGCAAATCCTGAAAGCTGGAATGAAGCGCAGTTTCGAGTAAGAATAATGTTATTTAGGCCACTTATGGTACGGTCCGTCCCGGGTCCAATGAGCGTGTAGTCATCGTTTCCTACGACGCTACCTGCAAATTGTCCGTTTGTTACAGAAGAGTTGCCAGCTGTTCCTATGCCGTAATCAAGGCCATGGCCATTGCTGCCGGGTGCTGTGTTTGTTAGACCGGAAAACGACGATTCGGTCCACTTGCCTTTATTTGCGCCAGTGTCAGCAACGAGGCTTGTGTTAGGTTGATCGGCGCCGGATACAGGTGTTACCGTTCCCGAAGCAGCTGCAAGCGCAAGGGCGGTAGGAGTGTAGGTCACACCGAAATATACTGCAGTCAAAACGTCAGAGCGACTGGTTGTTGCACTGGTGCTACAGAGTACGATATTCAGGAGATCGTTTGTTGGCCCCGAAGTTTGGAACGAAACGGATGCCGTTACAGGGTTGGTTGCATTACCCGATGCTGAGAAAGTGTAGAGCTGACCAGACGATTTTTGGGGTGCGAGGAGGGCCGCGAGTCCACAGAGACTCAGCATGCCTGAAAGTACGATGCGGCGATTAGAGCGGCCGAACCGCTTACTGCTAGTGTAAATTGTTTTCATTCTCTTCTCTCAATGGTTAGTCGGTAACAACTTGATTGGTTTGATTGTCGGTCAAGTCATTGCTTCACCGTACAGACCCATAATACAGCCGTATCATTAACGGTTCATTAGCTCATTTTTAGTTCTGTTTATTAGCTCATTGTTTGTTGTGCCAAAGAAGCATTGGATTCGATTAGACCGGAACTGAACAGGTATGAAGCATGGCGCCACCAGCGAGACTACGGTTACTTCCTATAAGAGATCGGTGAGCGGTCAGTGGAGGCGGGGAGTGGATGGGAGCCGTGCTTCTAGTCGGTATTTCGATTCGATTGCAGAGATCGGAAGGTGAATCGTTAATATCGTGGATCGGCGGCGTAAGACATTTCAACCTCTAGTTGGCGACTAAAATCGATATAGTCTAAACACAAAAAAAAGTCGGCGGGGAATGTTCCCCGCCGAAAGTGTACAAATAATTGAGAGATTTTGTGACCGTGTTAAAGTGTTAGACAGTTCGTCGTCGGCGCTTGCGGAGGGCGAGTACACCGCCAACGGATATTCCGCAGAGCATAG
>JBDUAM010000580.1:0-3247 GCA_040004655.1 Chthonomonadales bacterium
AATGTCCGGGGTCTTGTTTTCATAGGGTCGAATTGTGCCCAACTTGAAGACGATAGTGAAATTTAGATAGAGGTTGATTCAATATGTCGTCGGAAAACATTGAGATTTCCAGACTTGCCAATGGCGTACGCGTCGTCTCCGAAACTGTAACTCACGTCCAATCCGTCTCTGTAGGCATCTGGGTAGGGGCAGGCTCGCGGGGCGAAGAGACCTCCGAGCGAGGCATCACGCACTTTATCGAACACATGCTCTTCAAAGGCACAGAGCGCCGAACCGCCCGCCAGATCGCCGATGAAATCGAGAGCCGAGGCGGCAGCCTGAACGCCTTCACAGACAAAGAATACACCTGCTACTACGCCAAAGCCCTTGCCGAACACGTAGACATCGTCATGGACGTTCTCTCCGACATGCTTCGACACTCCGTCCTCGATCCCGAAGAACTTGCCCGCGAACAGAATGTCGTACTGGAAGAAATCAAGCGGTACAAAGATACTCCTGATGACACCATCCACGATATTTTCCTGCAGACTCTCTGGTCTTCTCACCCACTGGGTCGACCCGTAATCGGCGTAGAAAAGACAGTAGGGGCCATCCGTCGGCAAGACATCATCGACTATATGAGCAGCAACTACACGCCGGATCGAATTGTCGTGAGCGTCTCAGGGGCAGTGCCTCACGCTCTGGTGGTTGAGTTGGCTGAGAAATTCCTCGGGTCCATGTCGGGTGCACCAAAAACCTTCCGAAGCAAAGCCCCAATCTCCAGTGGTAAGAGCAAACATGTTCGCAAGAAAACGGAGCAGGTCCATTTCTGCTATGGCTCAAACGCCTACCCGCAGTTGAATGACAAACGATATGCCCTAACACTGCTCGACTCGGTGCTCGGCGGCAACATGAGTTCGCGCCTGTTCCAGGAGATCCGCGAAAAGCGTGGCCTCGCCTACAGCATCGGATCGTACAATGTAGCGTACCGCGAAGGAGGCCTGTTCACCATTTACGGTGGCACCAGCCCGGATACATTCGAAGAAGTGTTAGACCTCACCCGCACGGAGATTTCCAAGGTCAAGCGTGAAAACGTCTCTGAGGATGAAGTCTCCAAAGCCAAAAACCAGATTCGCGGCGCGCTCATTCTCGGACTGGAAAACATGAGCAGCCGAATGATGCGTATGGGTAAGAACCTGCTCTATTTCGACCGCGTGATTCCTATCTCCGAAATTCGAACCAAAATCGAAGCCGTCACGATGGATGATCTGTCCAACGTCGCTCATCACATCTTTGACGAAAGCCAGATGACCCTTACCTCCATCGGCCCAACCCGAAAGTCGGAGGCCGAGTAGCTTGTCGATTCGTGTCGCCGTAGTTGGAGCTTCCGGTAGAATGGGCCGTGAAGTCGTTAAGGCTGTACTCGGCGCAGATGGGATTGAGCTGGTCGCCACAGTGGATGTGGTAAACATTGGTGAAGAAGCCGGATCACTTTCAGGACTTGCTGCCTGCGGAGTTTTCGTCGAGGAGTCCCTCGAAACAGCTCTGGCACGTGGAAACGTAGATGCGTTGGTCGACTTCACGATTCCCACCAGCGCCATGGCCAACATTGAAACTTCCGTTCGACACAAAGTCCCGGCAGTGGTGGGGACAACCGGACTAACTCCCGCAGACGTCGAAACAATTCGAGGTTGGTCCGCAGAGTTTGGTACGCCTGTATTCATTGCTCCCAATTTCGCAATCGGCGCGGTTTTGATGATGCAATTCTCGCAACAGGCTGCGAAGTATCTCCCGAACGTAGAGATAATCGAAATCCACCATGAACGCAAACTCGACTCGCCCTCTGGCACTGCACTTCGAACAGCCGAGTTGATACGCGATAGCAGAGAATCGAGCCCACTTCCAAGCCCAGCCAACCCGATCGAGAAGGTCGCGGGAGCACGCGGAGCCGAGTTCGGCGAAGTCCACATCCACAGCGTCCGGTTGCCGGGGCACGTAGCCCACCAGCAAGTGATCTTCGGTGGCACGGGAGAAACGCTTACTATCCGTCACGATTCGTTTGATCGAGTGAGCTTTATGCCGGGAGTGATCGTCGCAGTCCGTAAAGTGCGCGACCTGACTGGCGTGGTCATCGGCATGGAGAATATTCTGTAGTGCCTGCAAATTGTGTGATAAGACGAACTACACCCGACGATATTGAAACAGTTCTTGGCCTCATTCGCGGATTGGCTGACTACGAGAAGCTCGATCCACCCGACGAGGAAGCCTGCGCCAGGTTAAAAGAGCACGGATGGGGGAGCGCACCAAAGTTTGAGGCGTGGATAGCGGAAGTCGACGGCGTTGCAGTTGGCTATGCCGTCCTATTTGAAACATACAGCAGCTTCCTTGCAAAGCCGACCCTCTATCTCGAAGATATTTTCCTGTTGCCGGAATCAAGAGGCGCAGGAGTTGGAAAACAATTTATCGAGAAATTGGCTGCCGAAGCCGTTGCACGCGACTGTGGCCGAATGGAATGGGTCTGCTTGGACTGGAACACACCATCCCTCGGGTTTTATGAAAAACTTGGTGCAACCCAGATGCACGAGTGGGTTAGCCATCGCTTGGACGGAGAAGCCCTTACTACTTTGGGGTCGCGGCTCCAGACCCAGGATTAACGGCAAATCCGTATCCCGCCACCATCTGATCAGTTGTGAACACCACGAAATCCGCTCGAACATCAGTAGCAACTCGCGCCCGAACCGTCAATGTGTGAATGCCCGGCGTGAGCTTGAGCGTTCCGGCAAGCAACGTCTGGTTACCTGGCTTGAACCCGCCTCTTGTTCCGCCCCTCACCACGTTGTTATCTACCAACAAGTCCGCAACAGCGACCTGTCCTCGACGCGTACATCTGTAGAATAGTCGATACTCTCCCGGCTGATCAATCTGAAATCGCGTAGAGATTGACTTTCCCGAGGGAATCAACACGTGCGTTAGGCCAGAGCCGGGAAAGTGTTCCACACCGGTACTGGGAGTGAGCGGTGCAATACTCCGGAATCCCTCACACTGGAACATCAGTTCCTGCGGAACCTCGGCCGTTGGAATGACCCCCATCTGCCCCGGCTCAAGATTAATTCCTGCTTTCACCGACTGCCCACCATTGGAATACTCAATGCTGCGCTTTACCGGCGATGTATTCGTGTTCAGATAGATAGAGCGGTCCGCAAACTGGGTCGCGAGAATGCCATCCCATGCATCGTCAACGGTCGCGGCATTCCGCTTCGTATTGTCG
>JBDUAM010000582.1:0-3242 GCA_040004655.1 Chthonomonadales bacterium
TGGATCAACATTCTCCATTCGTCAACTTTTACTTCTGCACCGAATCCCATTGCCGCACATCTCAGCCTCCGACCCATCGGGATTGAGCATGCGCATCTTCAAGTCGGCCTGTTTTGACGGCAACACGAGTATCACACCGTCGCCGCCAATCCCAAATCTTCGATCATTCAGTTTTTTGCTAATCTGTGGAAGGTCTTTTTCTGGAATTGCATTATTTAAGCAATCAAGAACAATAAAATCGTTACCAATGCCCTGCATCTTGGTGAACTTCAAGCCAGCGGCTCCTTGTGCGAATTGGTTAGGCACACCTATTATAACAACGAAAAGGCGCCAGATGTTCTCTGGCGCCCAGATTCGACGTTGAAATTACAAAACTATTCGAAGTCGGCATCCGTCGGTGGAGCAGAACTCTTTTCACCTGCCGTACCGTGGTGCTCGCGATCAGGTGAACTGGAGATCGGTCTGGCTGGCACTATAGATGCTATTGAGTGCTTATAAACCAGTTGGGTCGGTCGGCCAACCGATTCTAGCAGTATCGTGAACGCATCGAATCCGCGAACCATACCCCGCAATTGAACGCTGTTCATGAGGTAAATAGTGACGCCAATATTCTCTTTCCTAACCTGATTGAGAAAAATATCCTGTAGGTTCAATTGCGGCTTATTCATTTCGTGTCTTCCTCCGACGAGTGTTAACGGCCTGTACTCCTACTGTTCATATGGTCGGAAATCAACCGCAGTAACTGCTCAGAAATGGCATCCGGTTCGAGGTGGGTGACATCAACCCACATAATCTCTTTATCTGCTTTAAACCACGTCCGTTGGCGCTTTGCGTATTGCCGGGTCCGTTTTTTTATCTCTTCGATCGCGTCTTCTAGGCGCAAGTCTCCGCGTAGGTGCAAAACCAACTCTTTGTAACCTAATCCTGTCATGGCAGGTTCTAATCCGCTTAAACCTACGCCCATCAAGTTCTGTACTTCCTGCAAGAATCCTTCTTTTATCATCAGTTCCACGCGAGTTTCAATCCTTCGATGGAGTTCGGCGTCATCCAAAAAAAGCCCGAACTTAATGGAGAGAAGTGATTTTCGTTGCGCCTGATCAATTGCCTGGTGCTCAGAAATAGGAATCCCAGTGACAAGAAAAACCTCCAGAGCCCGAACCAATCGAAGTTTATCATTCGGATGAATTCGATTTGCGGCCACAGCGTCCACGCGAGTCAAATACTCATGCAGATGCCCCGGGCCGTGCTTCACGGACATTGCTTCGAGTTCATCTCGGATTTCGGGAGATCGTGGAGACGAAGTCAGACTCATGTCGTCAAGCAGCGCTTTGACATAGAACCCGGTGCCTCCCGCGACAATCGTCCACATTCCACGTTGTTTGATTTGTTCGTGCGCGGCCTTCGCGAGCGTTTGGAATTGAGACACCTGGAATTCTTCAATTGGATCCGCCACATCTATCAAATGGTAGGGAATAAGGGCCTGTTGTGCACTTGTTGGCTTTGCCGTGCCAATATCAAGTCCCCGGTAAACGGCCATCGAATCGGCGCTAATTATCTCCCCTGGAAGACTTTGTGCAAGATTAATCGCGGCTGACGTTTTGCCAGATGCCGTCGACCCTAAAATGGCAATAATTGGCCTATTCTCAATTATTCGCTCGCTTATGTGCATTTGCTATTGACATTCTCTTGTATATATTTGATAATCTTGAAACCGTTTGCACTCAAAACGGTCCACTACAATAGTAGCAGAGCCTATCACTCAATCTGTTTTCCAAGTTGCCTTTCGCCGACGAAGGAGAAGACTATGGCAGAACAAACCGCAAGTGGTGCAATCATACAGTGGGATTATCAGGTGCTTACCATGCATGCTCGCCACGACAACGCCCTCGAAGTTGTATTGAAAGAGCGTGGAACCGATGGGTGGGAACTCGTATTTTTGCATACCCCCCTGCCATATGAATACCAGTGTGTATTCCGAAAGCCTTTGGCTGGGTAGCCCGAGCGCAACCTCAAATCGTAATCATATCTCCGGGGTTCAAGTCGTGAATAGTCACTCCCGGCATATCTTCCAGAAGGCTTCGTAAGTGACCTGGAGTGCCAGGAAGTATTGGGAATGTCCCGAAGTGCATGGGCATCACCTCTTTAGGCCTCAAAAGTCGAACAGCCCTTGCAGCTTCCTTCGGAGACATGGTATAGTGGTCGCCGATGGGAATCATCACCAGTTTTGGAGCGTAAAGTTCCGCAATTAGCTCCATATCCCCAAATACATTCGTGTCTCCTGCATGGTAGAAAACCGTGCCATCCTCCAGTGTTACGACAAAACCAACCGCCTCACCGCCATAAAGAATATCCTCGCCGTCAGTGATTCCACACGAGTGATCCGCGTGGACCATGGTGATCGCAATATCGCCAATGTGAAGGGTGCCGCCTTTATTCATCGACTGTTGATTGGTAACACCCTTCTTCTGTAACCACGAAAGTAACTCTACAATCCCGACCACAACGGCTCCCGTCTTCTCGGCAATGGGAATGACATCCGCGATGTGATCAAAATGCGCGTGAGTCACGAGAATGATGTCGCACCGGTCAATCGACTTCCACTCTTCCGGACACGAAGGATTGCTCGTCACCCAGGGGTCGATCAAAATCGTCTTTCCGCCGAATGTGCGGATGTGCATGGTTGCGTGACCAAGCCACGTTATTTCAGTTTTGGCTGACGACATCGGTAGTACCTCAATGGTTGAGTTATTCCAGACTTGCAACGCGCGGCCTCAGAACGAGAACACCTAAAGTGTATACCAAAAAGACTAATCCGCCAATTGCCAGCGAGTTAGCCACTCCCCAGTGTTTGGCGCTGAATCCCGCTATATATGAGCCAATCGGCTGCAAACCAGCCATGGCAAACATGTGGGCGCTTACGGCGCGTCCACGAAGGTGATCCGGAGCGAGGGATTGAGTAAGGGTATTTGCAGTGGCCAGTTGCGCTATTGCAGCCAACCCTACAATAAAGAAGAGCGCAATGGCCAGCCATACAGACGTTGTACGGGATATTCCAATCAGAGCCAACGCGAAGAATACCGCGCCGCTTACCATTAGCTTGCCCCGGACTTTGGTTGCGGCACATTTCCCGACAAGGTATGCCCCGAAAAGGGCTCCAACACCTATTGCGGAAAAGAGCCATCCATAACGACGGTCTCCTTCAGGAATGCCAAGTATCTCGGTCGCGAGGGCAGGCATAAGGG
>JBDUAM010000199.1:0-10903 GCA_040004655.1 Chthonomonadales bacterium
CCTATATATTCGCCCCACACTCACCGCACATCCTACTGAAGCACGTAGACGAGCCGTAATGGACAAACTTCAGGAGATTTCTTCGACACTCGCTTCTTTATCCATGGGAGGCGCAACCTCAGTGGTAACCATGGAGATTAGTTTAGATGGCCTGAAGAATGATATGATCGAAGACCTGGTACTACTATGGAATACGGATGAGATCAGAGACTACGAACTATCTGTGGCCGACGAAGTGCGGAATGTACTCTACTTTTTTGATCGGACCATCATCGGCATACTTCCCAGGCTGCAGGAAGACCTTCGTAACGCGGTTCACAAATACTATCCAGATATCGTCATGCCAGATGTTGCGTCGCTTCAATTCGGTTCATGGGTCGGCGGTGACCGTGACGGAAACCCAAAAGTAACCTCGCAGGTGACCTACAGCACGGCTATGTTGCACAAGCGAACAATCCTTAACAAGTACTTACAAACAATGGATTTGCTAAAAAAGCGCTTGACGATTAGCTCCAGAGAGATTAATATTAGCCCCAAATTCCAGGCCTCTTTAGAAGAGGGCCGTGCAATGATATTAGTTCCACCTGAGAAAGAAAACCGCTTTGCGTCTGAACCATTTAGCCTGAAAGTTCGCCAGATGAAACAGAGACTTCTTGCCACTATAGCGTGTCTTTCTGAACATACTCAGATTGAATTATATCAAGCATATAAATACCCTGCGGAACTAATCGCAGATATCGACCTGATTCGGAATGAGCTAAACGGGTCAGGACTGTCGGTTGTTGCTAACAGCCATGAATTGATTGACTTTGAAGTTCAGGTTCGTGCATTCGGATTCCACCTTGCGCCCCTCGATATACGGCAGCACAGCGCCGAGCATGAAAAAGAGATCGAACGAATCATCCGGTACTCCAGTATTCCACAGGCAAAGCCCTATACACAATTGGATGAACAGGCGAAAATTGATTGGCTAACCCGGGAACTCCTCAATCCACGCCCCATGCTAAATCGACTGGAAGGCTTTCCGGAATCTGATTTCACGGTACTCGAGGTTCTCGATATCGTCCGTAAAATTCGCCGAGACGTATCTGAGAATGCAATCGGACCCTACATTATAAGCATGACTCATGGTCTAAGTGACCTTCTTGAACCATTGTTCCTCGCAAAGGAAGCTGGGCTTGTAAGACTTAGAACCAGCGAAGATGGGCAAATTGCCCTTGAGAGCGATATCGACGTCGTACCATTATTTGAAACCATTGAAGACCTGAATCGCGCTGAAGAGTTGATGGAGGCAGCATTCACGAACGAGGCATATCGACTTCAGATATCGGCGAGGAATCGATTTCAAGAAATCATGCTTGGCTACAGTGACAGCAGCAAAGACGGTGGCTTCCTTGCGGCAAACTGGGCTTTGCAGCAGACGCAAGCGGCCCTGGCTAGAGCCTGTCACAAATCCAACATCAAAATGCGCCTGTTCCATGGTCGTGGTGGAACGGTCGGTCGAGGTGGTGGAAGAGCTAATCGTGCCATTCTTTCCCAGCCACCCGGTTCATTTGATGGCGCGATACGATTCACTGAACAAGGGGAGGTAATCTCATTCCGCTACGGTCTGGCCCCTATCGCCCATCGGCATCTTGAACAGATCGTCAGCGCTTCCATTCTTGCGGCTGCCCGAAATCCTGATTCCCATTTCGAAAATTCTGAATGGCACGACGCAATGATCACCCTGGCGGAACTATCCAGAGTTGCGTACAGAGGCCTCGTATATGACGATCCAGAATTCTGGCAATTCTATTCGCAGGCGACTCCCATTGCACACATTAGTCGACTGCCCATTGCATCGCGACCTGTCTTTCGACCCGGCGGAACAATTACTGGAATTGATCAGCTTCGAGCCATTCCATGGGTATTTGCGTGGGTGCAAAGTCGATACGTATTACCAGGCTGGTACGGAATTGGCTCGGCAATTGATCAGTTCGTCAAATCCAAAGATGGCGCACTTGAACAACTTCAGTCCATGTACACTGATTGGCCGTTCTTCAAGACAATTCTCGACGCTGCCCAACTCGAATTGTTGCGAACCTACCTGCCAATTGCAAAGCTCTATTCGGAGCGTGTTGTACCTCCCGAGCTTGGTGAGAGAATTCATAATCAAATCGCCGCCGAACATGCGCGTACAATGCACTGGGTCCTTCAAATCGTCAAGCAGGATGAATTGCTTTCGCACGCGCCAGTGGTCCGCAAAACGGTCGATTTACGAAATCCGTCCCTTGAACCGTTAAGCCGCCTTCAAGTCGAACTGCTGAAGCGTTGGGATGCTATGCCACCGGAAGAGCGTGAAGCCGACAAAAACCTGCGTGAGGCCATCCTGTTGACCATTACGGGCATAGCAGCAGCAATGCAGAGCACCGGATAAATATGCAACGGAGCATCAATTGAACAACGAATTTGGACCAGCTGGAATTCAAGACATCTATCGACTACGAAAATCGGTTACTCGATCTGTAAGCGCCGAAAATCCAACGGGCGCAAAAGCTCAGGGCGCTCGAGCAACAGTGGGCACTGGTGCAAGCTCGGCGCGTGAACTGGGATTGGGTTGGAAGATATCCCCAAGCATCCACATCGCACCGCTTGAAACCGTTACCATCATGGATGTCACAGGACCCGGCGTAATCCAACACTTCTGGAACACCGTTCATCCTGATTGGTGGCGAAGTCTTGTACTCCGAGTTTACTGGGATGGTGAGTCCATGCCTTCCATCGAAACGCCCCTCGGCGATTTCTTTTGCAACGGATGGTGTACGCGAAGCAACGTAAACTCGGCGCCAATTTCTGTCAATCCGGCAGGAGGTTTCAATAGTTACTGGCCGATGCCATTCCGCAAATCAGCAAAGATCACCATCGAAAACCTGCGTGATGAAGAATGCCGCGGATACTATTATCAGGTCACCTACGCCGAAGAAGAAGTAGCATCAGATGCTGCCTACCTTCACGCCCAATGGCGACGCAGTAATCCCCTGCCGTACAAGACTGCACACACCATGTTAGATGGCATCACGGGCGTTGGCCACTATGTCGGAACCTACCTCGCATGGGGTGTGAACAACAACAACTGGTGGGGCGAGGGCGAGATCAAGTTCTACATGGACGGCGACAAGGATTTTCCAAGCATCTGTGGAACCGGCACCGAAGACTATTTCGGCGGAGCGTGGAATTTCGAACAGCCGGAAGGAACGTACGGTGTCTTCTCGACCCCCTATCTAGGGCTCTCTCAGGTAATTTCTGCCGGCGCCAGGGGCATGTATAGCGCGCAGCAGCGCTTTAGCATGTATAGATGGCACATCCCAGACCCAATTCGATTCACTGAGGATCTGAAGGTCACCATCCAGGCATTGGGATGGCGAAGTGGGGGAAGATATCTTCCTTTGCAAGATGACATCTCCTCGTTAGCGGTCTGGTACCAATCAGAACCCCATGCAACCTACCCAACATTCCCAACTAAAGACGAATTGGAAGTGATATGATGCCTGACGATTTAAGAAAAGAATATGTCGCCTTGATTGCCCATGATGACAAGAAGGACGACATGATTGAATTTGTCAACAAACACCGAGAAATTCTACGGGCACATAACCTCGTTGCAACAAACACCACCGGAACCATTATCGAAGCCGCAACGGGAATTCCCGTTACCAAGATGTTGTCTGGACCGCTCGGCGGTGACCTGCAGATTGGCGCGCTGATTGCGACCGATCAGGTCATGGCGGTAATCTTTTTGCGTGATCCGTTAACCGCCCACCCTCATGAACCCGACATTGCGGCGCTCATGAAGGTTTGCGACACACATAATATTCCGCTTGCATCTAATGTAGCGACGGCCGAGTTGATCGTTCGCGAATTAAACGCGCTGAAACGATGAGACTTAGAAGCTAGCCGGGGCAACTGCCATGCACTTCTCGGCCGATTCGTAGGCGGCAAGGGCAACTGCAGCAGCCCGCAATCCGTCCTCTCCCGTAACTGGCACGGGTTTACCCGTTCGAATTGCATCCACAAACGCTGCGACCATCAACTCATCTACATTACTTCCCCACGGTTCCCACGTTACTGCACCTGTCTTGTTGGAATAATGCACGAGGTTCTGCGAGAACATGTCAAGGCTCACAACACCTTTGTCGCCGACCACCGAGAGCGTAACATCTCCCCACGTCGGAAAACCTGTTGGTCGAGACCAACTTGTGTCCAGAGTTGCAAAAACGCCATCCGAGAATTCCATGGTCAGAAATCCGGTGTCTTCAAAATCCTGATGTAGCAACTTGTTATCAATTTCCGCATACACCTCAACAACTTCAGTCCCAAGTAACCATCGCATAAGGTCAGTAGCATGCACCGTATGGTCGATAACGGCTCCACCGCCGCTTAGGCCCTTCTTAACAAACCATCCATAAGGGCATTTGCCGCGATTGGTCGCCCGAATGGCCAGAATCTTGCCAAGTCGACCGTCTAGTATCCCCGTTCGCAACCGGACGGTCGCCGGGCTAAATCGACACGGAAACGCTGTCATCAATTGCACACCTGCAGTCTTACATGCGGCAATCATCGCGAGGCCGTCTTCAATGGTAGTTGCCAACGGCTTTTCACACATGACATGAACACCAGCGGTCGCAGACTTTTCGGTAAGCGGTCGATGGTTAATATTTTCCGAACAGATAATTACGGCATCTGGTTTATCTGCAAGCAGTTCGTCATAACTGGCAAATGCCTTCACGCCATAATGTTCGGCGGTCGATGAAGCGCGCTCAGCATCGTGGTCAGCAATTCCCGTAAACTCAACTCCAGGAAGAGATTTCAACGCTGCGGCGTAACTGCGTCCGTGCATGTGCGCCATACTCATTATTCCAACGCGCATTAACGTGCTCCTCCAGAAAGCTGGACTGGCTTGCCGGTCTTAGCCGACTCATTTGCAGCTTCCGCAATGGCGACTGCCGCAAGGCCGTCCTCAGGGCTTACAATGGGCTTCTCACCTGTCTCCAGGCAATGTAAGAAATGCTCAAGTTCGGCTTGATAAGGATTTACGGCGACTGGCGAATCAGGAACCGGAACGCCGACACGTTGGTCTGGATCAGTAACCAATGCCGCGAGCAGCGTCGGCGACGCAGGTTGATTGAAGTTGTACTCCAGCAGACCATCATCGCCTGCAATTTCAAACGCGACCTTGAATCCGCCCGGGTCCGCCCAGGTACCTTCCACATGTGCAACCACGCCTGATTCAAATCGCAGAGTAACAAGCGCATAATCACGAGAGACGTATTCGTCAGTTGATTTAGATGAGAGTGCTTTCGCAAATACGCGGGTCACGTCACCGAAGGTCCATCTCAGCCAGTCGAAGTCATGAATTATTAAGTCGAGCGGAACTCCTCCGCTCCATTCTGTCTTGCCATACCAGTTTTCCCAGCCCATCGGGAACTGTCCGCCCCGTCGCATTCTAACCGTCGCAGGATTGCCAACTGCGCCATTCAATACCTGTCGACGCGCTTCGGCATACTCCGGAAAGAAGCGCAGAACGTGAGCTACGAATAGTGGTTTTCCCGCATCGGTTGCGGCGTCAATCATCCGTCTGCAATCGGCCACCGTGCGAGCCATTGGCTTTTCAACGATAACGGCTTTGGCGCTCGACTTAAGAGCAGCAAGAACATAGTCGATGTGAAACGGCGTCGGTACGCTTACATCAACGACATCGGGTTCAATTTCAGATAACATCTCTTCAAAATTGGAATAACCTTTTGCACCTAATGGATTGGCAAGATTCCTCGCAACATCTGGCCGAATGTCCATTATTCCCTTGAGATCAGCATTGGGGAGCGCAGCGTAGCCGCGAGCGTGAATACTTGCCATTCCTCCAGCGCCTACCAATGCAACTTTTACCATATGACACTCCCATAAGACCAGTTGGTGATTCTTTCGAGAAGCAAGGTCATTTATCCTTGCGCGTATTTCATATTCCACAAGTATAATGAGGGCATACTGCGAGTGCGGAGTTTCCCCTCTTATGTCTGACCTTGTCATCGATGCAGTTCTTGCGATAGATATCGGCACGTCTTCCATACGCGCGTTTGCTTATGATCGCAATGCTTCCGTAATTAAAGGACTGCGTGTACAGATTGAGCACAAACCGGACATTTCGGATGGTGGATCCACATTTGACCCGGAACAATTTTTCTATCGATTTGTAAGATGTCTGGAAGAAATGATGGCTCTCTCAAGGGGAGTCTGCAAATTCCACTCAGTTGGAATTACAACGTTCTGGCACAGCATGGTCGGTCTCGATTCGGTTGGACAACCAGTTACTCCGATTGTAACGTGGGCGGACCAACGCCCAGCCCAAGAAGCAATAAAGCTTCACACCGAAGTCGACGCAACTGCATGGCACGCCATCTCCGGGTGTGCCATCCACCCAAGCTATTACCCATCGCGGATTAAATGGGCTGTCAAAGAGTTTTCGATTGCCGATACGACTTCGGTAAAATGGGCATCGCCGGCGGCTTTCATCCTTAGTCGATTGTTCGGCAGACTGTGGGAATCAACATCCATCGCATCTGCGACAGGCTTGTTTGACCAAAATGCAAACAAGTGGAGCAAGACTATTTGTCAGACGTTAGTTGTTGAAACAAATAACCTACCAGAAGTCTCAAACGACAATCAGCCTGTTATAGGTTTACAAATGCCATTTGCGGACCAATGGCCTGAACTTAATGACATTCCTTGGTCACAGCCAATTGGTGACGGTGCAGCAAGCAATCTTGGGAGTGGATGTCATACACAGAATATGCTCGCCATCAACCTTGGTACATCCGGCGCAATTCGAGCGTTGTTCAAGGCTGATCAATTTGCAATTCCGGACTCGCTCTGGTGTTATCGCCTCAATCAAGACTACTTTGTTTCAGGTGGAGCCTTCAGTGACGGAGGAGACACCCTTGCATGGTTGCGAGATCTGTTTGGTATTGATGCGGTAAAGTCGGCATTAGCGGCAATTGTTGATAAAAAACCCGCAGAACACGGACTCACTTATCTTCCGTTCCTTGCCGGCGAAAGAAGCACCGGCTGGCGTCCATCTGCCACGGCAACCATTCACGGTCTGCGCCAATCAACGGCGCCCATCGATATCTTGCAGGCAAGTATGGAAGGGGTTGCGCTTCGATTCAAGCTGGTTTACATCGAATTGAAAGCTTGCTTCCCTGAAATTGATACTGTAATCGCCTCTGGAGGAGCGCTTGCTGCCGCGCCTGCCTGGTCCCAGATGCTGGCTAACTGTCTTGGAACGTCTGTCGAGGTTGCCGAAGAGAGCGAGATGTCCTGCCGCGGCGCGGCGTTGACAGCAATGAAAGACGCCGGATGGATTACGAATTGGGATGACGTTCCACTCTTAAAAACGCGAGCGATTATGCCAGAATCTCAATACGTTGATCTGATGGATCGTGAATTGCAACGACAACAAGCTCTGTACGAAAAACTTTCGTAATTTTCGGCTGTTTTCGTACTCAGTCCGTCAGTCTAATATACCGCTTCAAGAATTAAACAATTAATCTTATGCCAAGTCAAGCTGCAGCAACCCCATCTGGAAACGTGACCTTTCTGTTCACCGACATTGTCGGCTCAACGGCCGGGTGGGAACTTCATGGCGATGCCTATTTGCCTGTATTGCAGGCTCACAACGCAATATTGAATGACGCCGTTAACCGAAACAAGGGCCACCTGATTAAGACAGAGGGTGATAGTTTCAAAGTCGCGTTCGACGCGCCAGACGATGCACTCAAATGTGCCATTCTCGCGCAGGCTGCGCTCCAACGTTTTCCGTGGCCTGATGATGTTGGTCAAATTCAAGTGAGAATGGGTGTTCATACCGGAACTCCCTTCCTCCAGGGAAACGATTATTTCGGTCCACCCGTCAACAGGTCTGCGCGCATTCTGGATGCAGCCAACGGTGGTCAAATATTGCTTTCTGAAGAGACTCGCGAATCACTCTCCACAGGTTTTGATCCCCACACCGAATTTGTTAACAAGGGGTTGCATCGGCTAAAGGATCTGGACGAACCTATTCAGCTCTACAGCATTTCTCATCCGAGCATTCGGTCCAAGCAACATTCTGATCCTGCCTCCCTCAATTCACGGCTTAACAATCTACCAATTCAAAAGCGCAGCTTTGTGGGGCGGGAACGAGAAATTGAACGAATTGCAAACTCCTTTGTCCAGGGCGACCAACGACTGTTAACGCTCACGGGGCCAGAAGGTAGTGGCAAAACACGCCTCTCCCAGCAAGCTGCCGCGGAATATGCACATCTTTTTCCGGATGGCGTCTGGTTAGTCGACCTCTCCGACACTCAGGACGTTGAAGGCGCCAGCATACAAGTGGCACGAGCCATTGGAATAGAAATCGAAGCAGGTCGAGCCCCCTTGCCCATTGTTCAAAAGTGGCTGGCAGACAAGTCTTGCCTGCTCATTCTGGATGATTGTAACAACACTGCACAGGCAGAAAGCCTCATTCGCGAACTCCTGAGCGGAACTAACAGCCTCCGGTGTCTGGCGACTTCGCGTCAGCCGCTTGAAGTCGAATGGCAGCAGACTTTACCAGTCGGTGAAATGACGCTGCCGTCAGAACAGGCAACTCCGGAAGAAGTGATGAAATCCGAAGGCGGTAGACTGTTCGTTGAACGCGTACTGGAACAGCGCCCTGAATTCACTCTCAACGAACAACGAGCCGCATCAATTTCGCGGTTCGTAAGGCGCATGGGATTTGCAGGAGCAATTGAACGTGCCGCAGAAGTCTTCAAAAAGGATCCTTCGGAACTTGAGACAATGACGCGTGACTTTGCCACTCGTGCCGCGAATATCGCAGGTAAAGCCACGAAGACGGGCAAAATATTTGTAGACTGGACCCGTGAACAGGCAGAACTCATGCGAAGTCAGGCAGCCATCGAAGCAGACACAGGCAAGCTGGAATCTGCCGAAGGCATGTATCGCGATCTGCTTGATTACTATGAACGCCACGGTGACAGGGAACAAGTTGCTGATACGCTCTATCGCCTCGGTAAGATTGCATTTAACGCCAGGCAGTTTGAACGGTCAATTACTCTCTTTGACGCTGCGCTTGAAGCGTATCATGAGGTCAAGAGTCATACAGCATTGAATGTAAGAGTCGACATCGAGAATGCGCGCAAGGCTCATGGAGCGCAGGGTGCCGCAACACCAAACATGTCCCTTGAACAAGCGCTTACCCAGATTTAGCCTACCCGAACATATCTGATCAAAGGAGTTCAGACTTGACTCTCTATGCCGTCCTGACTCGTTCTGCGGTCGCCTTCCCGGCCAAGCCAGCAATCTATTTTCGGGAACATACCATCGGCTATGCACAGCTTGCAGGGTTAGTAAACAGAACAATCCATGCCCTCAAGTCAGATGGAATTCGCGCTGGCAAATCGGTAGCGCTGCTTCTGCCAAATTGCCCTCAATTTGTGGTTAGCTACTATTCATCAACCGCGTTGGGTGCAATGTGTGTTCCGGTAAATCCCCTCCTCAAGGCGCACGAACTCTCCTACATCTGGGGAGACTGTAAAGCCGATATCATCATCACCATCGCTCCTTGCCTCCAAAACGCTCTCGACGCACTGGAAATGATGGGAAACAATATACCAATATTGATTGTCGGCGAACCGGTTGAAGGCCAAAGGAATTTTGACTCATGGATTTCCGAATTCCCTACAACTCCACCCACATTAGATTCAGTTGACCCAGATTCACCAGCCGTCTGCATCTATACGTCTGGCACCACCGGTCGACCCAAAGGCGCCCTGCTCTCCCACAACAACCTGATTATCAATTGTGAACAGGTCAGGCAAGCCCTCCATTTGGATGAACGAGACAATTTTCTTTGTGTACTGCCGTTGTTCCACTCATTCGCTGGCACTGTTTGCCAGAACACTCCAATCCATGCCGGAGCAACTATCACCATTCTTGAGCAGTTTCAGCCCAACAGGGTACTTGAAGCCGTAGCCAAATATCAGACGACCGTCTTTGCTGGCGTTCCAGCGATGTTTGGCGCCCTTCTGCAATATGGTTCAACAACACCGCATGACTTCAGCAGCGTGCGTATCAGCGTTTCTGGCGGAGCGCCGATGCCCGTAGCCCTCATGTCGCAATTCGAAGCGACTTTCAACACCACAATCATTGAAGGGGACGGACCAACCGAATGCTCCCCCGTTACTTCGGTCAACCCAGTCGACGGTATCCGCAAACCCGGCACTGTTGGATTGCCCATACCCGGCTGCGAAGTAAAGATATTTGACGACAACGACAACGAACTTGCAACCGAAGAGATCGGCGAGATTGTTGTTCGTGGTAAGAACGTCATGCTCGGATATTTGAATCAGCCCGAAGAGACTGCCAAAGCAATGACATCCGGCTGGTACCACACCGGTGACATCGGTAAGATCGATGCGGACGGCTATATCAGTATTCTTGATCGCAAGAAGGACATGCTGCTGGTCGGAGGCTTCAACGTCTATCCACGTGAAATCGAGGAAGTCCTGTATGCTCATCCTGCCGTAAAAGACGCTGCTGTAATCGGAGCGCCAGACAAGATGCGCGGCGAAGAAGTAGTCGCGGTTATCTCCCTGAAACCGGATGCAACTGCCACTAATCGGGAAATCATCAGCTATTGTAGGGAACAGCTCGCCAATTACAAGGTCCCTCGCCGCGTTATCTTCCGCGATGAATTACCTCGCGGCGGTACCGGGAAGATCCTGAAGCGGCTTCTTCGCAAAGAACTCGATATGGAAGGCAACGGAGAATGATCGCATCCACGCTGTTATTCAGCCTGCTGGCTACGCTTCAGACGCCGGCTAAAGATGGG
>JBDUAM010000567.1:0-10881 GCA_040004655.1 Chthonomonadales bacterium
GCTCTACCATTCCCAACTGCGTCAGCAAGGTCGTCATTTATTGCCATCTGCCGGAAGTAAGAAAATGCAATCACAACAATAATGGCCGCCGAGGCAAAGGCCGCTACCAGAATCACCCGCGTTGTCTTGTTGATCTTCTTTCGCATTTCATCTCCACTTCACTTCTTCAACCCACTGGACCCAACAGCCTTCCGCTTCGCCATGGCGTCTTTGAGAATGGCGACAATATCTAAATGTTTGTTGTGACGAGCAAAATCAATTGGGAGCCAATCGCCATGCCCCTTCTGATTAGGATTAGCGCCATAGTCAAGCAAGATTTTCACTATTTGCTTATTGCCAGCTACCACGGCGCCCTCCAGAGGTGAAGGTTCCGATTGATCGGTGAAATTAGGGTCTGCCCCTGCACTTAGAAGAGATTTCGTAATCTCAACATTTCGTAATGAAGCGTAGTAAAGGGCTAGGCCAAGATATTCAGGCATTTCGTGATGGGGCCCACCATATTGAATGATTAAGTCTACAAGTTTGGGTTTTTCAAATGCGGCAGCAGAGACAAGCGGGCGATTATAGCTACTTGAACTTCCCATTACATTGGCGTGATGGCGCAACAGTGTGCCTGCCATGCTTACTAGATCGGTTTCCTTTGAGTTAGAGGAAATACTTGTGACAATATCTATTGGCGAGTATCCCTGCGGATCTAAAGCATTGGGGTCAGCGCCCTTTTCGAGCAGCATATTTGCTATCGTGGAGTCTGGCAAGCCTGCCGCCATACAAATTGGAGGAACAGATTCGTACATTCCTTTTGGCCAGATGGCGATGGACCGTCGGAAAATATCTGCGAGCGAAGTCACTTCCTTCGGCACGACGAGTGGACGATTAGGGTCTAGACCATCCCGAAGAAGGCTCTGAACTGCGGAGGTATCGTTGTCTCGAATGGCCTGGAGGAGCGCATTGTTTCGGGAGGCATTCCTCAGTTGGATCCCTCCTGCAATTACAATTGGCGCGACAATAATTGCTACGATTAGTAGAATCATTCGGCGTCGTTTCGTAGGTCGTCGTTTCAAATTATCCCCACGTCACATAGTCCACCCACTGGAGGTTTTTCCATGATTTTACGTCCAAAATAGTTTAACTGCGACCGTCGAGTGTTGTTGATGATTTTGTTCAAATTGCCCTTGCCTTACTTCGCCAACATTGAATGCCTACGTGCCCAATTGTACCAGTCAATTCGAACTCACGCACAATATCGTGAATCCAAACATCAATTTGAAAAACGGTGTCACAAATGGAGAATTTGAAACTCTTTAATATGTATTAAAGATATAGATGTATAAAGCATCTGCACAATATCCCAACCAGAGAGTTCCGAATGAAAAAGTGGTTATTACTGTTCGTATTCGTTATTGCACCTCTTGTGGGGTTGATTTATTGGCGATTGACCGTGAAGAAAGCCGAAACTGCCGCCCAAGATACTCAGCGCAAAGCAAGGCTGGCTGCTCCTCCTGCGGTTAAATTCGCGGTGGTTACGACCAAAGATATTGTCCACACATTTGATGGCGTTGCCTCTATTGAATCTCCTTTTAACCTTAAAGTATCTCCCAAAGTCACGGGTCGACTTCTCACGGTTCTTGTTCGCGAGGGCGATGTCGTGAAGGCCGGCCAGGTACTGGCGACCATTGATCCGGCAGATGTAGATTCGGAGATCGCACGCAGCAAGGCGACCGTCGCCGAAGCCAAATCGCGACTGGCGCAGGCGCAGTTGAACCAGTCGCCGACCGACACGAATATCCTCAGCGAAATCCGCAAGCAAGAAGCGGCTGTCGCCAGCGCGCAAGCGGATTACAATCAGGCAAAACAGAATTTCAATTCGCAGGTCTCCTCGGCGGAGTCGGCAGTGATCGACACGCAGGGACGAGTGAATGTCGCGCAGGCCGCCATGAACAGCGCCGAATCGAGTATTCGCAGTGCTCAGGCTAATCTGGATAACTCGAAGTCCAAATTTGCTCGCGTCACCGATCTCTACAAGCAGGGTTTCATCGCGGCGCAGGATGTGGATGACGCCCGCACGATGGTCAGCCAGATGTCGAGTGGGGTGGAAGTTGCCAACGGCGCCCTCGCTTCCGCGAAAGCCCAGAAGGACTCCGCGACCGCTCAAAAAGGTTCGGCCCAACAGCAGGTCGACATCGTGAAGACCAAGGGTAAGGCTGACATTGACGCATCGCTCGCAAGATTGAAGAGCGCTCAGGCAAGCCTTGATTATGCGAAAGCAAATCGCGCGCAGAAGCCAGCATTTCAGGCAAATCTTGATGCATTGCGATCCGCTGTCGACGCCGCCGATGCTGCCCTCCGAACCTCTGAGGCACATCGTACGGATACCATACTTACGTCCACCGTGGACGGTCGGGTGACTGGTCGATTTATGGACCCCGGCGCGACGGCGGTTCCGGGCAATCCAGTAATCAGTGTGCAGTCGGTCAAGATGCTCTGGGCATCCGCTCCCGTGCCGGAAGAGTCGAGTCGATATTTCTACCTCGGTCAGCCAGCAACCGTTACTGTGGATGCATTACCCAATAAGACCTTCTCCGGCAAAGTAGTCCAGATAAATCCGTCGGCAGATGCGCAGAGTCGACAGTTTCTGGTTCGTATTGGGCTAGAGAACGCCGCGAACGAATTGAAGGCGGGCATGTACGCACATGTGCATGCGGTATTGAACACGGACAAAAATGCCCTCATCATTCCCCGAGAAGCCATGGGGCCGGGCGGCATTGCCATGGTATTGGACGAGAAAAACGTCGCACACAAGACTCTGATCAAAACAGTTCCCGCAGATGAGATAAACGTTCAGGTGACCGGCGGCCTGCAACTGGGACAGAGGATAGTCGTCCTCTCCGCGTTCCCGGTGAAGGATGGCCAGACGGTTAAGATATCGGAGGGAAATCCGAAGCCATGAATTTCGCGCGATTCTCCGTAACCCGACCCGTCGCAGTGACCATGCGGATCGCAGCCCTCGTGTTGCTTGGCGCCATCTGCGCCACGAGACTGCCTGTCGACCTGCTGCCAAAAGTTTCTCTTCCTACTGTCGCGGTAAACACCACATGGCCAAACGTCTCTCCGGAGGAGATTGAGGCGCAGGTCACCCGTCCGATTGAAGAGGCTGTCTCTTCGGTTCCGAACCTGTACCAGGTCACCTCTCAGACCACTGAGGGACTCTCCGTCGTGCGCGTAACAATGCAGTGGGGGGCAGATGTTGGCCAGGCTGCGATTGATGTTCTGCAGCTTGTAGAGCGAGCACGCCAGCGATTCCCAACAGACCCAACCCTTCAAGCGCCAATCGTTTTCAAATACGACCCATCGACCCTTCCGATTCTTATCTTTGGTGTCCGTGGCGAAGAAGATCCTGTTAAGCTCCGAACGCTGCTCGACAATCAGGTCACCCCGATAATTGAATCGGCGGACGGCGTAGGATCCGCGGTTGTGACCGGTGGTGAACAACGTGCCATCATTGTCGACTGTGATCAGGCAAAACTGCAGGCATATCACTTCTCCATGACCGACGTCATTAAACGGATTGGGCAGGAGAACCAGAACGTCCCGGCAGGCATTGCGCTGCAAGGAAAAACCGAGTTAACTATTCGTACGCTTGGATGGTTCAAGAACCCAACCGAGGTTGCACACATTCCAATCGGGTCGTTTAATGGTCAGCAGATATTGCTCAGCCAGATCGCAGATGTTCGCGATGAGCACCCTGAAACACGTCTTATAACTCGATTAAACCTTGATCCTGCCGTTGGTATCATCATCACCAAGCAGAGCGCTGCCAACACCGTCACGACAGCAGAGGCAGTTAAAGATAAGATCATACAGATCCAAAAACTCTACCCTAATCTCGAATTCAAACTTGCATATGACCAGGCGCAGTTCATTGGCGATTCCATAGCTGACGTGAAGAGCAGCGCCATGATTGGCGGCCTACTCGCCGTTCTCATTCTACTCTTCTTCCTTCGTAACTTCCGAAGTACCCTGGTCGTGGCGCTCTCCATTCCAATCTCCATCATTTCTACTTTTGCGCTGCTCTACATGTGCGGCTTTACGCTCAACACGATGTCGCTCGGTGGACTGGCGCTCGCTACGGGCCTGATTGTGGACGATGCTGTGGTGGTGCTGGAGAACATTTTCCGACACATTGAACGAGATGGGAAAAGGGCCGCTGAGGCTGCGGTCAGCGGCACAATGGAAATTTCTTCGGCAGTCGTTTCGTCGACGATTACGATCATGGTTGTCTTCTTGCCGCTGCTGTTGATCAAAGGGCAGTCCGGACAGATGTTCTCGCAGTTTGCGTTCGTGGTGATCTTCTCCATTGCGGTCTCATTGCTCGATGCTACGACGGTTGTACCGATGCTCGCATCCCGACTTATCCTCGGCGATGCGCACCACGAGAATCTCAGAGGGGTAAGCCACGGATTCTGGGACAAACTCTTTGCAAAGTTCGGTGTCTGGCTTGATGCCCTCGATGCATCGTACCGCTCGGGCCTCGAGTGGGCCATCAAGCATCGGTTCTGGGTAATCGGCGGAGTAGCCGCTGTGTCCATTTTAAGTCTGCTGCTCGTGCCAATGATCGGTTCGGAATTGATGCCGCAAACCGACTCGGGTGACTTTACCATTGTTGTAAATATGCCTCCGGGAACGGCGCTATCGGTAACGAACGAAGCCATGCTGAAGGTTGAAAACATCCTGAATAAGGATCCAAACGTGGCGACTGCATTCGCCGCGTCTGGAACAAGGCTCAACCTTCGAGGTTCCACGACAGCCCTGACACCTTACCAGGGATCTGTGACAGTGAAGCTCAAGGAAGACCGAAAGCAGTCCACCCTGGACGTCATCACCGGATTGCGAAAGAAGTTCAGCGCGATCCCGGGAGCTCGGTCATTGGTAACTCAGACCGACCTTGTCACTTTCATCCTCACGGGTGGTAACCAGAATGTTGAAGTGGACATTTTTGGCGAGGACCTGGACGTGCTCTCAAAGGTCGGACGTGACCTCATTCAAAAGCTACGTGCCGTACCGGGTTATGAGAATGTTGACACTAACTGGCAAGAGGCGTTGCCGGAAATTCAGTGGGCGATTGATCGTGAAAAAGCCGCCCAATTTGGCCTCAACTTCAGCGACATCGCCAACACCATTAACACGGCTACAAACGGTACAATCGCGAGTTATTATCAAGAAAAGGGATATCAGTATCCCATTATTGTGCAGTCGCCAGAGAATCAACGGAAGTCGGCGGCCACCATGGGAGAGATGGTTATTCGTCCGGCATCTGCCGCAGTTGGAAGCGCAACCCGGGACATTCGGCTTTCGCAGGTTGCTTCGCCGGTGTATAAGGTTGGTCCCAACGAAATATTCCGGCAAGATCGACAGCGGTTTATTGCGGTGACAGGTCAACCCCAGGGCAGGTCTGCCGGAGAAATACAGAACGATATTGGCAAGATCATGAAGACTTATCAATTGCCGAAGGGTTATTACTGGGATTGGGGAACCAACCAGAAGCGTCGATCTGAAGAGTACTCGGGCATGGTTCTTGCCGTCTTCCTGGCGATTGGCCTTATCTATATGCTGCTTGCATCACAGTTCGAATCATTCGTTCATCCACTGACCGTTCTTACCTCGGTTCCGCTGTCGGCTGTCGGCGTCATTCTTGCGCTGTTCCTCAGTGGAAAAGCGTTCGGATTGACGGCATTCATTGGATTGCTGATGCTCGTGGGAATTGTTGTTAAGAACGGAATTCTTCTCGTTGACTACACTAACCTATTAAGAGGGCGTGGATTGAGTCGAGATCAGGCTGTATTGGAAGCAGGTCCTACGCGACTCCGGCCGATCTTGATGACCACCAGTGCGGCTGTATTTGGAATGCTGCCGCTTGCGATCGGCTTAGGCAAGGGATCTGAGACGCAAGCGCCGATGGCAACCGCGGTTATTGGCGGACTCATCACTTCTACCATCCTGACGCTTTTCATCGTGCCGACGGTTTACACCCTTTTCGATGATATGGCCCGATTCCTGCGCAAAGATAAGCGCGATCTATCGCACGCTGAACTCGTGATGCCAAGTCCAGAGGCGTTTGAAAAGCTGCCAAGTTTCGAACCTACACCCCCGCCGATACCGAAGCCAGAGTTCATTGATTAGGGCATGGGTATGAGGAAAAATAAGGGTCGCATGGGTTCAATCATAAGAAAGAAAATGGGAGCAATCCTGGCCGTGGTAAATGACAAACCGGAATATCCCCTGGAAATAGAAAAAATGGCTGCAGAACTTGAGTGCCTTCTGCCAAAGTTAATGCGGCGACTCTTCACGCTCGACCCTAATCATCCAGTGGCTGAGTTACCGATTGCTCAGCTCAGGGTCTGCACGATACTGCAGGGCGGATCAAAATCCATGACAATCCTGAGTGACGAACTCGCTATTTCCATGAGCGCCATGACACAGATCGCGGATCGGCTGGAAAAGTCAGGTCTGGTGGAGAGATTTGGCGAGGCAGACGACCGCCGCATCAAGTTACTTCGCCTCTCTGAAGGCGGCGCAAGGATGATGCGAGATCGACGTGCCAGCAGGATCGAACAGGTGGCCGCAACGCTCTCAGATATCGACCCGGAGACGCGAGACGAATTCATTAAGTCCATTCGGATTATGCTCCAGACCAGCGAAATCCGAAATGTGGAGAGGTTGCCGGTTGATCCGATCGCCGCTCGGCAGGAACTCGCGTAAGAATTTGTCGGGCGGGACATGTGATAATCGCTGAGAGACTGACCAGACGGCGATTCAATCAGTCAAAATTATAGTACCCAACACAATACAAAGCAAACCTAAGGACACTTGATATGTCATCGACGACGCAATCTGCTTCACGCAATGGATCGAAGCCTCGCCCAAAGCGACTTAAGAAGTTCATCACTACCATCGTGATTCTGGCTGCTGTAGGCGGTCTTGGATGGTGGGGTTGGATGAAAACGCATCCTGCTGAAGACCCATCATCAAAGATGATCACCACCACGGTAGCTAAAGGCGATCTCTCAGAATCGATCACGGCAACAGGCAGCGTAACCGCACAAACAGGCGCCCTCGTCAAAATTGGTTCGCAGATCACGGGTCGAATTAAGCGCCTTTATGCGGACGTTGGCAGTAAAGTAACCGCCGGACAGGTCATCGCCGAACTCGATCTACCGGACATTCGCGCGCAAGTTGCCCAGGCCGAAGCGAGCTCCAACGGAGCACAGATTAAGGCCATTCAACAGCAGACGGGCGTCGGAATGGAGCGCATCCAGACGAACAGCGCAATCCTTCAAGCTCGAGCAGCGCTCGCTTCTTCGCAGGCCAGACTGGTGTCGGCTCTTGCAACCGAAAAACTGCAAGGCGTGCAGACTCCCACCGACATTCGAAAGGCAGAGAGCGCGGTTGCGGCGACACAGGCAGCCCTTTCTACTGCCAAATCCAATTTTAATCAAGTGAACGTTAGCGCCAAACTTCAGGTCGCAAACGCCCAGGAGCAGCTCAACCAAGCTCAGGCGAATGCTAGAAATTCTGCGGCAAATCTGACGCGTCAAACGCAATTAAATGCAAAGGGATTTGTGAGTAATTCCGTGCTGGATGAAGCAAAGGCGAGTGACTCCGTAAATCGATCACTGGTGCAGTCTGCGCAGCAGAACATCGGTCTGGTGAAAGAGAAGATTCAGGCAGATACCCAGACGGCGCAGGATCAGGTGACTCAGGCCGAACAGAATATCGTCTCTGCTAAAGCGGGTCTCGACGCGGCTCGGGCCGGAACCAACCAGGATCAAGTGCGCAAGGCAGAAGTGATTGATGCACGAGCTCAGGTAAGGCAAGCTCAAGCCACGCTAAACCTTGCTCTCGGCAACGTCGCGCAGGATCAACTTAAACTTCAGGATGTGTCGCAGGCAAAGGATTCTGCTCAAGCTGCTAGAGCACAGGTCGATTTTGCTCGCGCGCAACTCGACAAGACCTTTATTCGAAGCCCCATTTCCGGTACTGTACTTCAACTCGCCGCGCAGCAGGGAGAGACGCTCGCTGCCGGACTTTCGGCCCCAACACTTATAGTTGTGGCGGACCTGAATCGATTGCAGGTGGATATCTACGTAGACGAAACGGATATCGGCAAAGTGAAGCTGGGCCAGGAAGCCGAGGTCACCGTAGACGCATTCCCCAAGAAGAAACTCAAGGGTAAGGTGACAAAAGTTGCCTCTGGATCGACAATTCAGCAGGGCGTTGTAACCTATGACGTAACCGTTGCAATTGAAAAGGCCGATAAGCGCCTTAAACCGGACATGACTGCAACTGCCGTTGTGCAGACGGGAGCTCTTACCAACGTATTGTTAATTCCCGCAGAGGCGGTTAAGGTAGGTACTAAGGGCTCAACGGTAAATGTTGCGATTAAGAAAGACGGCGCTACAGAAACCGAACAGCGAAAAGTGAAGACAGGTGGAAGCGACGGAGTAATGACCGAAATTCGCGAGGGCCTGAAAGAGGGCGAGGTTATTGTCCTGGCCGGCAACCAGAAGAAACAGCAGGGCGGTGGCGGGCCAGCCAGTCCATTTGGTCCAACGGGTGGTGGTCGTGGCGGTGGCCGCGGCGGTGGAGGCCGATAAGGCAAACCATGTCTATTATCACGCCAACGAGGACCGCAAATCAAGTCGGATTGCCAGCAACATCTGGTAAACCGTTGCTGGAACTGCGCGACATCACCAAAATCTACACCATGGGCGACCAGATCGTTAACGCGCTGGATGGCCTCGACCTCGATATCTATTCGGGAGAATTTGTAGCCATCATGGGCCCATCTGGCTCGGGTAAGTCGACACTGATGCACATCGTCGGATGTCTCGATGGACCAACATCCGGGTCATACCTATTCGAGGGCATAGAAGTCGCCTATATGGATGACTACGAACTCGCGCGAATCCGTAATCAGAAGATCGGGTTTGTCTTTCAAGGATTCAACTTACTTGCCCGCACCAGCGCGCTCGAAAACGTGGAACTGCCGATGTTATATGGTCGCAGAAAAGATCGTCGGGCTAAGGCAATTCAAGCCTTGGAACGCGTGGGCCTTGGGGATAGAATGGGCCATAAGCCCAACGAACTCTCCGGAGGGCAGCAACAACGCGTAGCCATTGCCCGCGCCATCGCGTCAGAGCCAAGCTTGATCCTTGCAGATGAACCGACTGGCAACCTTGCAAGCCTTCAGAGCGAAGAGATCATGCAGATCTTCCAGGAACTGAATGAAGAGGGAAGCACTATAGTCATGGTGACCCACGAGCATGACATTGGTCAGCATTGCAAACGCATGGTTCATATCAAAGATGGCCTGGTGCAAGACGATGAGCCTGTTCAAGACAGAATGCTGGCTGTTGATGTATTAAAGAAGCTGGAGATTGAACGCCAGCAAGATCAGAAGCGCAAGGAAGCGAAGCGGGCCGCAGCCGAGGGGGCTCAACAATAATGAATATTCTCGAGAGTTTTCGAGTTTCGTTGCGCGGCCTCTCTAGCAACAAAATGCGAACTATGCTAACTATGCTCGGCATTATCATCGGCGTGGCGGTCGTCATCCTGGTGGTGGCCATTGGCCAGGGCGCAGCGCAGCGCGTCACGGAGACCGTTAACGCGCTTGGAACTAACCTTCTCACGATCTTTCCGGGTGCAGCGCGTATTCGAATCACGGCTGCCTCGAATGCTAGCACAACGGGTGGACCTGCCACTTCTACTGGCGGAACGCGAGGCAACTCAGGCGCATCTAACCGTATGACCCTGGAAGAGGCGAAGCTTATTGCCAAGCTCTTTCCAAAGTCGGTCGACGCCGTCTCTCCGCAGGTTAGAGGCAACGTTCAGATAAAGCTTGGCAACAAGGATTCATCTTCAAACCTGACGGGGGCGTCTGTCGACTATCCATACGTAAACAACGTGGAAGTCAATAGGGGTCGGTTCTTCACGGATACTGAAGTTGATGGCAATATGAAGGTATGCGTTGTTGGAACAACCATTGCCGATAAGCTTCTGAATGATCCGACTGCTGACCTTACCGGTAAGACAATCTCCGTTAACAGGCAGAACTTCTTAGTTGTAGGAATGTTAACGCCAAAAGGATCAGGGGCATTCGGGCAGGATCAAGATGACCTCATTCTCGCACCCATTACCACCGCCATGCGGAGAATCTTCAACCAGAGATATCTCTCCTTCATTAGCATAAGGTGCACGTCTCCGAAAATGATGTCTCTGGCTGAGGAGCAGATATCGGGCTTTTTGCGAAACAGGCACCATGTACCGCCGCCTTATCCTGATAATGATGACTTCAATGTTCGCTCGCAGACCGACCTGATGGAGCGGCAGCAGAGCGTCACCAACACCATGACTCAGTTACTGAGTCTTGTGGCTGTGATCTCCCTCTTTGTTGGCGGAATTGGAATTATGAACATCATGCTCGTATCCGTTACAGAACGAACACGCGAAATCGGAATTCGTAAAGCCATAGGGGCCACGCCGCGTGACATTTTGCTGCAATTTCTAATTGAGTCGGCGATCATTTCTTTGATTGGCGGCATTATTGGTCTAATTGTTGGTATTGGAGGCGCGTGGATTCTGGCGAAGGTAGCGGGTTGGGCCACCATTGTAGATATGACCGCCGTGGTAGCCGCACTGGTTGTCTCGGCCGGAGTTGGCATCTTCTTCGGAATCTATCCGGCGAGCAAAGCTGCCGCCCTGCATCCCATTGAAGCATTGAGGTTTGAATAGTTTGATGACCAACTCGAGATCTGTTATTACCGCTGTTTCTACAATCTACTGCCTGATCTCACTGTACCGGCAAGCGTCGGCGCAGGATGTGCA
>JBDUAM010000167.1:0-10870 GCA_040004655.1 Chthonomonadales bacterium
CCCATCTCACCCTTGTTGAGCAGTGGCGTCAGGGCGGCAGGAATTATGAGAAGACCGCTAACGCCTGGTTGAATAACATGGATACTAACAAACTCGAAATTGAAACCATTCTTTTGAAACACTATGGTCCAGAGGAATCTGGTCGATAGTTCCAACGGTGGCGGATATTCTTCATGGCATGTGCGGAGATGTTTGGATACGATAAGGGTTCTGATTGGGGAGTTTCACATTATGTTTTCGAGAAAACATAGGAATTATTGAAGGCAGGAGCTTGTGAAGGGGGCCATGATCCAGTAAACAACTATTGAGCAAAGAAGTGTAAATGTCTTCGCCTTGGCTTCAGGTTATATCGACGTGTCGGCTGTATAGGCAAACAAACAAGCGCGTTTCAGTCTCCTCAATATCAATCGTTAAAACGTTACGGTAAGCTTCCTGATATTTTGTTTCAGATTAATGCAGAGAACCGTCCAATTTGCCGTTGATGTTTTATTGCTTGGTTTGCTAAAACCAGTTAGTGACCCTTTGTTTACGAAAATTGCATCTAATTCTCTGGTGAGAAAAGCATCATTGACTTATACACCGAAATATATATCTAGATAAAAATGTGTTGATATATAATAGCATCCGTTTTTGTGAACAAGTTCACAATGAGGAACAAACTCCGCAATTCCCTTGTACAAATAAGTGTCGCTAAATCCATGCCGAAGGAATGCTCATTCAATTAATCGTCGACCAAGTTACACGAGGTTCCACGAGACGAGTGAAGCTGTCAACGAATTTCGCACGGTTTCAAGCAACAATTATCGTCCATCATAAGGAGTCTCACCAATGAGTACCACGACAAATGCCCTACGCGAATTGTCCGAGAAAAGAATGTCACGCCGAAGTGCCTTAACAGCATTCGGGGGAGCAGCGGCGGTGACGGCGCTTACGTTGACCGGTTGTGGAAGTAGCGGCGGTGGCAGCAGTTCTGGAGTTACTGACGCTGACATTCTGAACTTTGCCCTGAACCTCGAATATCTTGAGGCGCTGTATTACCTGTATGCAACGACGGGCTCCGGACTGAGCGCCGCCGATATGGGCCCAAGCCCGGGTACCGTAACTATCAAAGCAGGCGCGCAAGTGCCGTTTGCCACTCCGGCGTTTCAGCAGTACGCAGCCGAAATTGCAGCCGACGAACTTGCCCATGTGCGTTTCCTTCGATCTGCACTTGGATCCGCGGCAGTTTCCATGCCAAACATCGACTTGTTGAACAGTTTTAATGGAGCAGCAGCTGCAGCAGGAATCGGCGCGTCATTCGATCCGTTTGCGAATGAAACTAATTTCCTTTTGGGAGCATTTATTTTCGAAGATGTCGGAGTTACAGCTTACAAAGGAGCCGCCCGATTAATCTCGAATAAGGACTACCTAGAAGCAGCAGCGGGAATCCTTGCCGTTGAAGCATATCACGCAGGTGAAGTTAGAACGCTTCTCTATGCTCAAGGTGCAGCGGTTCAGGGTATTGCTCAGAAGATATCCGATCTACGCGATTCCGTTGACGGCTCATCTGATGATGATCAGGGCGTTACGGTTAGCGGTAACGCAAATATCGTACCAACTGACGCTAACGGTCTGGCGTACAGCCGCACGACGAGCCAGGTGTTGAGGATTGTCTATCTTGGCGGAGCCAGCAATGGTGGCTTCTTCACGAATGGACTCAATGGCACCATCAAAGTAGCGTAGTAACAAAAAATGCCTGATGCAACCAGTATTCTGGTTGCGTCAGGCATTATTTTTTTAGCCGTAATTACAGGTTTGGCTGCTTGGTTGTTCGTAGATACGGCTTGATTTGCGTGAAACCCTTCGGGAATAGCGTCGCTGCCTCTTCATTAGTGACAGCCGGGACTATGATGACGTCATCGCCAGGCTTCCAGTTTGCAGGCGTGGCGACTTTGTAATTCGCAGTAAGCTGAAGGGAATCGATGACACGAAGGATCTCGTTGAAGTTTCGACCAGCGCTTGCTGGATAGGTTAGGGTAAGTTTGATCTTCTTATCCGGACCGATGATGAAGACGGACCGAACCGTGAACGTGTTATCCGCATTCGGGTGGATCATTCCGTAAAGCGTTGAGACCGATCGATCTGCATCGGCGATAAGCGGGAAGTTGAGTGCTGCGCCCTGTGTCTCTTCAATGTCCTTCGACCAACCTTCATGATCCTTGAGCGGATCAACGCTCAAGCCGAGTACCTTCACGTTACGTTTGGTGAATTCGGGCATAAGCTTGGCAACAGTACCGAGTTCAGTTGTGCAAACTGGAGTGTAATCCTTTGGGTGAGAGAAGAGAATAACCCAGCTATCTTTAGCGTAGTCGTACAGGTGAATTGGACCTTCGGTCGAATCCTGGGTGAAATCTGGGGCGTCGTCCCCAAGTTGAATGGACATTCTAAGCCTCTCTTAAACTGCTGATTTATTGATCACAATCCGGTTCAATTTATGAATCCCAGGCTGTGTCATATGACTACAAATTCCTGCCAGAGTGTACTTGCAATCAATCTGGTACATCCATATACTACGCCGGAGATAAAGGATGGTTTCAAGAAAAATTCTGAGCTGATATTAAATTGATCGAATTAGTCAGTTATACCGTTGCTGGTAACATGCCTGTCATGTCAATTTAGTGATTGGGCAACTTCCCAGATGTGCCCATCTGGATCTGCAAAACATGCTGTTCGCATACCCCAAACACGATCCATCGGACCGTTTATCAGGCTCACTCCCTTTGATGTGAGTGAAGCACAGGCGGCATCCGCATCATCGACCCAGATTGTAAGTTGAAAATTGGACCCATGGGACGCATCTCCGACTATTGCAGGAGTGATCAGCCCGTGAGCTTCTGGAATGGCGAGCAGGTTGACAATCATGTTGTCGAATTTGAATGCAGCTGAATTCTCGTCTTCGTACACGGTTTTTACCTCAAACACGCGTTCGTAGAAATCCTTAGATACCAGCGCATCTTGAACGAACATCGTTATTGCACCAACGCTTTTCAGAGACGGAGTCACCTCGTTAATCCTTAATTTTGTTATTTGACCAGACTTGCATTCCAGACCTTAATATCATCGAACCAGCCGTCTTTACCCCCAACTCCGATCTCAATCTTTGATTTTGTTGCATGACCGATTCCGGGTGACTTGAAATAAGCTGCGGGTTTGCCGTCAATAGTAACGCGCATTTCCTCGTCCACTGTTTCTACTACCAGAGTGTACCATTTGCCTGCCTCGAGTTTGGCAGGAAAGGTCGCCGTGTGAGAAGACACGATCTTACGAATTTCATCCCGGTTGGCTACAGCGTCCTTACGGAGTTCTACCACCTTATTGTTTTGAGATCCGTCTCGCTCATCGATGATTGTCACTCGATCTAATCGAACTTGTGTGCGACAGAGGTGACCATAATGAGAACCTTCAAACTTGCGATCGTCAAATTCTACATCAATGACGCTTGCGCCATCAAACTTGATCTTACATTCCACGACATTGTCTTTCGTCGGCAATTCCAACCCGTACACTGCCGCATGTGCTGTAATAATGGACTTTCCGTCGGCAGAAGGCATGTCCTTCTCGCGGGTCTGCGTACCCTTCAGGGCGCCATTCTCTAATGCAAAAGTGTCTACAACCCGATGCCACCGCTTGTCGTGATCAGAGCTGTTGAAATCGTCAGAGAAGAGTAGTTCCTTCTTAATGGCAATCGACTTTGTCGGGACACCAGCGACATCATCAGCCAACGCAACTGATGAAACCGCGAGAGACAGGGCAAAAAGGCAGCGTAATTTCACGGTGGTTTATCCAATCGATTATATCCGTATTTGATTAGACGATTTTACCTTGAAAAATGGGTCTACGACAGATCTGAACGAACAAAGGATGACTTCAAATATTATGCGAAATTGTCTTCGAGGCAAGCCCGCATCGCTAATGTTCGCCACCGATATTGGTCTTGCTTCGTTTATTTTGTGGCATTTCGCTTGCTGTTCCGCGTCTCCGCTATTGAATAAGCTTCTGTCAATAGTTGTACTATTGTTAGAAAGCTATTATCGCTTGGATTGAGGATGCAAACAAAATATTGTCGAGCATATTCCGGGTGTGGCAATATAGTGTCCAAAACGGTGAAATCATATTTGGTTGTGTCAATTACCGCATGGCCAAATATCGTATGAAATGACTGTTTGCTAATTCCGATGTTTAATCGAAAGACACCAGGTCGATTCAAGTTTGAAATCTGGTCATATTCGTTATCGGAGGAGGAGAGTGTGGCGAATGGAAGAATGTGGTCTGTCTTATAGAAAAAGAACGTGTAGCCGAAATTCTCGGAGGTCTCGACATCGGGAAAGCTGTCTACAATGAATTGTGTGACAGTAGTTTCGTTCATCTACCAGGTGGCCTCCACGTTGAATTCGGCACTTTACTGATTGAACCAAAAAACGCAGACCTATTATATCCTACATGATCACCTTACTTAGGCGGATAAATAGAGAGCGTTGTGAAGAATTCACTATCTCGGACATTACAGAAATGCTGCACAAGATTACGACCACTGCAACCTGCGATACAGAGCCTAAAAAAGAATTCCGGCCCCACCACCAAGAATCAGAATGCCAACAACTGGAACCCGCCGCGATGCCCATAGGACCATCGCTCCAAGGGAAATCCCAACGCTTTTCAAATCAATTCCCACACGGTTGAGCAAGCCAAAGAGCACAACCACAAACACGCCGACCACTGCCAGACTCAACCCTCGGATGAACCCTTCAACTACCGGATGATGTTTCACTTGTCGATAAAGGTTCTCCAATAGGAGCACTAATATTGGCGGTATGGTAATTGCAACCAGAGCGAGGAGTGATCCACGCCAACCGTCCATCAGGTAGCCGAGACTCACTACCCACAATCCGTTCGGTCCCGGGGAGATTTGACCTACGGCCATCGCTTCACCGAAGTCAGTCTCTGTCGCCCAATGTCCTGCCAATAAATCGTGGTGCAGGCTCGGAACGTTGCCAAATCCGCTTGTAGATAGCAGGGATGCCTTCAAAGCAATCGCGAAGAAAAGGAGTGGGTTCATTCAGTTACACTGCCATTTTCCGAGCGCGCAACAAGATGATGGTAGAGTGCGCAAATGGCTCCCGCCACGAGGATTACAACCACTACTTCCGGGTGCCAGATTGTAAAAGCCAACCCGCTGAGTACAAGCAGCGCCATGCCTATAATAATATTTCCTGGCCCGTGTGCAGTATCTGAATTGATCAGGGATTTTGCCATTTGAAATGCCGAAATGAAGCCCAGACCAACGGTAGCTGGTATGATGCCGCGAAGAGCTTGCTGAACAAGTGGTGTGTGTTTGATCTGCGCGTACAATGCGGTAATCAGCACAGTAATTGTTGCTGCAGGTACGAGCAGACCTGCCGCTGCAACGATAATGCCAGGAACGCCACACACACGCTTTCCGATGAGATAGGTCAGGGCGATTAGATTAATTCCGGGGGTAATCTGGCAAATGGCCCAATCGTTTGCAAACTCTTCGTCCGTAAGCCAATTGTTTTGTTCAACGACTGCTCGATGAATCAGTGTGAGTGTAGCGGTACCGCCGCCAAACGATTGAAATCCAAGGGATAGCCAAATCCAAGCGAAACGAAGTATGGACGGATTCTCAACGTTCATTTATTTTGAGGAGACGCGTTTGCGAAGCATGGTTTCAGTAATTGCTTTGGCATCAAACTTGCTGGCACCGAGAAACTTAATGAACTGTTTGAATCCAGCGGCAAGCGCTTCGGCAAATGCTTCATCCTTGCCCATCGCCTTATCTTCCAACCAGAACCCTAGAATGATGAATGTGTTGGTTGTCCGATCAAGTTTACTGTCAAATCGACCTACAAGCTTATCCCCCCACAAGATTGGCAGGGTGTAATAGCCGTGTTTTCGCAAGTGTTCAGGCTTGTAAACTTCCCACACATATTCAAAGTCAAAAAGGAGTTTGGCTCGACCCCGTGCGCTCACCTGGTCGAGTGGAGCCAGGAATACTACTTCATCCGTTGTGGTGGTATCTATTGGGGTCCATTCTTTGGGAATACGACCCGCGCATAGTTCTTCCAATATGCAAACATCCGATGACAAGGCGTAGTGTGCAGCTTTCCAACCTGCAACGTTGACTTGAATTACATCACCGTTTGCCAGGAGACCCGGCAGCATGTGTTTAGATGATTGATCCGGTTCACCACGCATGTACGTTTCGCTGGACCGATTTAACCGGGACAGTCCGCTGAATGCGATTTCCTTTTTGATGATGAATAGGTCCGCTTCTTGGTCGCTGCTCTCGTAGATCAGGTGGGCTGGAGCAACATTTTCCGTCAGCGCGTAAGCACGTTCAAATCGATCTCGATGGTGGGTCATGACTTCGCCGGTCCGCCAGAGGTAATACAGTGCGAGGGCGCTGTCCTTGCGACCTCGATAACTCTGAGTTCGAGATCTTGTTGCCATTTCAAAGTCGCGATTGGTGACCGTTTCTCGCTCATTGAGTAGGGCACGCATTTCTGTAATTGCTTCCTCGTGTTCGCGACCCATGGCGTTCAGTCGACTATGCGATTCACGTTCACGTCGCATAATGACGCGCCAGTGGGGGAGTTCGTCCATGGGTCGAGTGGCCAACCAGCCACCCCAGTCAAAGAACTGACGTTGGTTGTAAGTAACTTCCTCCCACATGCCCGGTGAGTAATCGCGAACCCTTGCATGAAGTTTTATATCATGACTTCGCGCAATGATCTGCAACGGGTCGAGCTGCAAATATTCCATCTCACGCATGGCCATTGCAGTGCCATCGACGCCTTGCCAACGTCGTCCTGGCCAGAGTCCTTGTTTGCCAAGCACAAATTGGCGAGCTACTTCGCGAGATATGTTCAAAGTTGAACGATCATGAAATTTCATTTCTTCTTATTAACTTGTTCCCATTTCCGCTCGACTTGCCAACCAGTTTTGCTTGAAAGGAGAGTTGCCAAATCATCCATCAGGCCATGTCTCAATGTCAAATAGAGTTTACGCCTACGATGGTGCGGTGACAAACAATAGATCGTGTAATAGGTATTGACCATCGACGAACCCATCCTGCGCCGGATTAGAAATTTCCCATCGCGGTAGCATCTATCCAAACTCCGGCCAAAAATCATTCCGCGCCACTGAAACTCGTTGGTGGAGACCTGCCACTCTTCGCGACCGAAAGCCTGCCAAATCCAACTAATAATTTGGAATAGTCCCGTCAGAATCAGTGCAATTCCGACCCAACTAATTGGATCGTTGAGCGCGGGCAGTTTCCAATCTCCTGCTTTCAATATCCCGTAAAACGCGTAAATCAAAATGCCGTAAGCCGGAAGGGTAAATGCCATGGACCCAATCAGTACCCTTTTGCGCTCAATGATACTGGGTGTAACGAGCGTGCTACCATCAGGCACGCCTGTTACGGTAAATCGATCTCGATCAATTTGATGTGGTTTGACGTCCATACTAACTCCATGTGGCCCAAAGTAATTGAGCGCATTATGAACTGCTCTGGTATAACTCTGGTTATGAAATACAATTTTTCGGCAGGAAGTGATAACGCCTTTATCACGTCGAGAATGTTGTAAAAATTACTTCTGTATCAATCCTTTATAACCTTTACCGGCGGAACAATCACATTTGTGAGTTCCAAATCGTGTGCTTTTGTATTCAGCTTGGCTAGATCACCCTCAATCAGTTCCTTGTACTCAGCAAGTAGTTTATTTAACTCCAGGCGTAGCTCTGCATACTGATCTTTTGCGCCCTGAGTGGGTGGCGCGTTGGTATCCATGGCGCTGGAATAGAGCATTGATAGTTGAGAATAAAGTTTAGCGCCGCCCTTCATGGCAAGAATATCGTATACGACTTCTGCCTTGGGGTTGTGCATTTTCTCTTCCAGGTTATCGAGCTTTTCGCCTAATTCCTTAGCTGGTTTGACAAGTGGCTCGGCCTTCGTGATGTCTTTTATCAGTAACCCAAAGTCAGCCAGTTGTTTGCGGACGCTCTTGAGTTGAATCACTGTTTGTGAGAGTTTGGTTATATCGTCTCGAATGGCCAGAACAGTTTGTAAGCAATCCGATAGATCGGATTGCGGTACTGTAAGTCTGGGATCAGCCAGTAATTCAACGGTAGACATTTGCGATTTGCCGTCCACCGTCAATTTGAGAGTGTAGTTGCCAGGAAGCGCCATGGGTCCAGTCTGAACATCACCAGAATCGACCTTTGCCTTTGGGATAGCCACTGCGCCATTGTAACGCATGTCCCAAACAATGCGATTGACACCCTGCTTGGATGCAATTTTGTCATCATTTCGGGGTTCACCACCGGCCTCGTCATCTTGTTCCATAAGTTCTGGCTTTGTGCTTAGCTTCCGGACAAGCGCTCCCTTTACGTCAAACACTTCAAGTGTGATGGGCGCTGGTTCTTTCGGTTTGGTCGACTTATCATCCTTAGCTGATTTCCCGTCTTTGGCTTTGGATTTTTCTTCATCCTCTGGCTTATTCTTGCGCTCTGTTTTCAGGAAATAATGGAAGACTGCGCCGGAAGGTGGATTAGGACCGGCGTAACGACCAGCCGCAAAGTCAGAAGGGAAGGATTGAAGATAGTTGACAGCGGGTAGGGTCGGGAAGAGATGGAATTCTTCCTTAGCGATTTCAGGTTTCCAGTTTCGTAATGGTGTCAAGTCATCGAGTATCCAGAGTGATCTTCCTTGTGTGGCAACAACAAGGTCATCGCCCTTCACAACGAGATCGTGAACGGCAACTGTTGGCAAGTTCAACTTCAATGGATTCCAGGTTGATCCATTATCCCGAGAGAATTCAATACCACGTTCCGTGCCGACGTAAAGCATCCCTTTGTCCTTCGGGTCTTCTCGAACAGAATGTAGATAGACATCGTTCGCAAGTTCTTTAGTAAGGCTTTTCCAGGTTTTGCCATAATCCGTTGTCATCCAGAGGTAAGGTTTCATGTTATCCAAACGATGTGCCTCTACAACCACATAAGCAGTTCCGGCATCATGTGGTGAACATTCAATACAGCAGACCGTTCCCCATTCCGGTAATCCCAACATTCCAGAAGTGACATTGGTCCATGAGCCGCCTCCATCCATGGAAACATGGACAAGTCCATCATCGCTGCCTGCCCACAACACACCGCTGCGTCTCGGCGATTCTGCAATGGAGAAGACGGTGTCGTAAAATTCCACTGTTGTGTTGTCGCCAGTGATTGGTCCGCCTGCCCACTTTTGCTTGGATTTGTCATTGCGTGTCAAATCCGGGCTGATCGGTTTCCAGCTCTGCCCGCCATTATCGGTCTTGAAGATGATATTGCCGCCGTGATAGACCGTGTTATGGTCGTGTGGGGATATCAGGATCGGTGCAGTCCACTGAAATCGATACTTCATATCCTCGGCGCCATGGCCCGACGGGTTAGCAGGATAGACAGTCACATTACGCGATTGACGAGTCTTATGGTCGTACCGCGTGATGATGCCTCCGTACTCGCCGGCATATACAATGTTTGGATCGACAGGGTCCGGCGCAGTAAAACCAGTCTCGCCACCTCCAACGTTGTACCAGTCGCTCAACTGGATTCCGCCGACGGATAGACTATTACTTGGACCAGAGGCTGTCCCGAGGTCCTGCATCGTGCCTGAGACGTGGTAAGGCACTCGATTGTCAGCGCTAACATGATAGAACTGCGCAATGGGTAGTGGGGGAGCATACCAGGATTCGCCGCCGTCCGTGGAGATATTGACTCCACCATCGTTGGCATTGATCATCCGTTTCGGATTCTTGGGGTCAATCCATATATCATGATTGTCTCCGTGGCCCATGCCGGACATTGTCTGGAAAGACTTTCCGCCGTCAATACTCCTCTGCATAGATACCTGTGGACACCAGACGATATTTGAATTATTGGGGTCAATGGTGATTGTTGAGTAGTAGAACGCCCGCTGACGAATAGATTTCGCCCCGCTTGCAAGGCTCCAGTGCTCCCCACCATCTTCGGATTTGTAAAGACCACCCTTGTCAGCTTCGATGAGTACATAAACCTTGCGCGAATCGGATGGTGCAACTGCCACTCCGACTTTCCCCCAGATACCTTCCGGCAAGCCCTTTGAGTCTTTTCCTTTCGGTAGGGGACCGAGTTCTTTCCATGTGTCGCCGCTATCGGTTGATGTGTAAAGACTACTGCCCGGGCCGCCACTTGTGAGATCCCATGGTTTTCGTCGGGTCTGCCATAAGCCCGCGAATAGTATTCGAGGATTAGATGGATCAAAGCAAACGTCGCTGGCTCCTGTGTTCACGTCCTTTTTCAAAACCTGCTGCCAGGATTTCCCGCCATCCATTGTGCGATACACGCCACGCTCGGCATTTGGTCCGAAAGCATGCCCCAGAACAGCGGCGTAAGCGACATCCGGATTTTGGGGATGGACAATTATTGTTCCAATCTGGCCTTGTTGGTTCCAGACATGTTTCCACGTTTTCCCGGCGTCCGTTGATTTGTAAATGCCGTTGCCTGCCGCTACGTTGCCTCGAATATTGGCCTCGCCGGAGCCAACATAAATTACATTGGAATCCGAAGGAGCAACTGCAATCGAGCCTAATGAAGATATCGGTTGATCGTCGAAAATTGGCTTCCAAGCAACACCACCATTGGTAGACTTCCAAACACCGCCACCCGCTGTAGCTGCATAATAAACGAGGGGATCGCCGGGAACGCCGCAAGCTCGCGCAACTCGACCACCTGCCGCTGGTCCAATGTTGCGGAACTTGATGGTCTTTAACTCGACAGGAGGGCCGGCCTTCTC
>JBDUAM010000339.1:0-3221 GCA_040004655.1 Chthonomonadales bacterium
CTCGTTTGCGTCAAACCAATGGATTGAAAGTCGAAATGACCCAATAAAGCCATTTCGAACACGAGCCTGACACACCTCGGTTGGCAATCGAGACGTCGGGATCAGTATCTCTGGAAGGAGACTTAAGTTGCAAAATAAAAAGATGCTCACCCTTGCATTGGGTGGATTGATGGCCGGGGCGCTCGCATTCGGAGCAAACGCTCAGGTTATCACGCAGAACCTTACGTACGGCTCTGCAGGTTCCCCGATCAATACTAACTTCGACAGCGCTCTGACGTTTGTCCAGTTTGACACGCTGGGAGGTTTGCTTACGCTGGACTCCGTAGTGTTAACTCTAACGGCTACAAACGATCAATCGTACGACATTACGGATACGGATGGTCAGTCTCATGGGTTCACCAGCATTGAAACGCTTGGAAGAACGTACCTGCGAGACAATGGCCCGTTCCCGGCTGGAGCCAACCTGTTGGCGCCTGTAGACAACGACCAGGTGTTTTATAGCGGACCCAAGATATTCGTGCCGGCAAATGGGGGCATTCATTACGATCAAGTTACCTTGACCCATTCAAGTATGAACACGTTGACGTCCGGCGCTCAGTACAACTCGTTCATTGGTACTGGCTCGATCACAACCTGGGTTGCAGGAATTGGGCTTGATCTATCTATTACTGATAGTAACTTGAATAAAAGCCCGCATACCGATGGTTACGGTGCAGTGCAAGTTGTCTATAACTATCATCCTTCCGGAGTTCCGGAGCCGGGCAGCGCCGCATTGCTGATCGGAATGGGTGTGACGGGTGCAGGCATGCTGGTTCGCTTCCGAAAGCGAAACAAAGCCTAAGTCGGTCAAATAGTAACAAACAGAAAGCCCTACCAGGAAACTGGTGGAGCTTTCTGTCGTCAACTAACAACATTCAGCCCGCCTCTAATTACTAAGAGACGGGCTGTTTTTTAAATATGCTGGAATGCCTCCATCTAACCCCTTACTTCGCGCTATACCAATCCCTCCCGGACCCAGCCTCGGCGACCAGTGGAACCCTAAGCGCCATGGCGTCTTCCATGACCGACGTAACTATTTTCGACAGTGAAGGTGCGTCTGCCTCTGGGGCTTCGAGCACCAGTTCGTCATGAATCTGCAGAAGCATCTTCATCGGGAGTTTGTCGTGAGTGATCTTCCTGTCCAGATTAACCATGGCGGTCTTGATCAGATCGGCGCCACTCCCCTGGACCACCGTATTGATTGCCAACCGTTCACCAAGGGCGCGGTGCATTCCGTTGGTACTTCGGACCTCAGGGATGGCTCGGCGTCGACCCAATATTGTCGTAACGTAACCCTGTGACACGGCTGTCTCGACGCATTCATGCAGAAACGTAGTGATACCCGGGAATCGCTCTTTGTAATCTTGAATGAGCTTGGAGGCTGTCGGCACGTCCATACCTTCAATCCGTCTCGACAGCCCGAATGGCGTCACGCCATAGATGATCCCAAAGTTGATGGTCTTGGCGTTGTTTCGCATCTCGCGGGTCACGTCGGCTGGCGCGACGCCAAAGACCTGCGCGGCGACCGCTGTGTGGATATCCTGCCCTTCATCAAATGCTCGAATCAGTCCCGGATCACCAGATAGATGTGCGAGAATTCTCAGTTCGACCTGCGAGTAGTCGGCGCACATAAGTACGTGACCAGTAGGCGCCTGAAAGGCTTTTCGTATCTGCCGACCCACATCAGACCTAACAGGAATGTTTTGCAAATTGGGACCATTAGAAGCCAGTCGACCCGTTGCTGTCACGAGCTGATGAAAGGTAGTGTGAATCCGGTGATCGTGTTTGTCGATAGAATCTCGCAGGCTGCCGAGGTAGGTGGTGATCAATTTATTGAGCTGGCGGAATTCAAGAATGAGCCGGGGGACCGCAGTGTGCGGCACAGCTTTATCTTCTTCCGAAGCGAGCTTTTCGAGAACCTCGACGTCTGTGGATCGTCCAGTTTTTGTCTTCTTGCCGGCCTTCATGCCCAGCTTGTCGAACAGAACTTCCGCGAGCTGCCGGGGGGAGTTGACATCAAAATCCATTCCGGCCGCCTCACGAATTTGAAGTCGCAAGTCATCCACCCGTGCACCAAGGTCGCGTCCCTGTCGAGCCAGCTCTTCGGGATCGCAGAAGATGCCATTGTGTTCCATCTCGGCGAGCACTACGGCGAGCGGCGCTTCCACCTTCTGCAACAGCTCAGACATGCCCATCTCTTCAAGAGTTGGCAGCAGCTTTGCACGCAATTGCAGGGCAATATCGGCGTCCTCTGCCGCGTATTTGGTGATTGTGCTGAGGGGTACATCCGCCATTGTCTTCTGTGTCGAACCGTCCCCGATCAACTCGTTGATGCTGATCATACGGTACTTCAGGAACTTCTCCGCCAGGGCATCAAGCTTTGCGCTGCCCTGCGCCGGATCAATCAGCGCCATCGCGAGCATGGAGTCGAACTTTGCCCCTTGCAGTGAAATGCCAACTCGCAGCAACACTCCCGCATCAAACTTCAGATTGTGACCCGTCTTCTTGATGGCTTCATTCTCAAGAATGGGCTTCAGGACGCCAAGAACTTCGGCTTCCGAGAGATGAGAAACGGGTTCGGGAGATCGAACGGGAATGTAAACTCCCTCGCCAGCCTTCCACGACAGACAAATACCCACGAGGTCCGAGTGTCGACCGAGCCCTGTTGTCTCGGTGTCAACGCTCAGAATCGGTTGCGTAGACAAAGTGGCAACCAGTTCATCGAGTTGAGCGCGAGTGGTGATCGCCTGGTACAGACCATCGACTGCGCTGGCGAGCGTAGATTCTTCGTCGGGAGCAGTGTCAAAGAGGCTAGCCTGAACGGGACCCGGCCCGACGAGGGGAATGGCCCCTATGGCCATGTTCCCGCTCAGCTTTTTTACTTCATCCTGATATCGATTGAACCCGAGCTGCTGAAAGAGGTTCAGCATTTTTGGCAGTTCCGGCGGAGAGACGCGCGCCTGATCCATGGTAAACGGAAACTCTTCTTCCCGTTTCAGGGTGACCAGGGTACGCGAGAGTGGCAGCGTCGCCACAGCCTTTTCGAGGTTCTCCTTACGTTTGCCCTTCAGCTCGTGAATGTGCTCGTAGATACCTTCAATGGTATCGTAGGTCTTCAAAAGCTCGGCGGCGGTCTTCGGGCCAATACCCTCCACACCTGGGACGTTGTCTGCAGTATCGCC
>JBDUAM010000075.1:0-10821 GCA_040004655.1 Chthonomonadales bacterium
CGTAGCTAACGTTTACGCCAAAAGCGCTGCCATCCTGAAAGTGATCGACGATCTTCTCGGCCATGTAATGCGTTGATATTTTGACATTCTGAATTCCAGCATTGCTTAGTTGCTGTATGGTGTGCTCCATCAGCGGCTTGTTGCCTACTGGAAGCATTGGTTTAGGAATGTCTTTAGTGAGGGGAAGTAGGCGCTTGCCAAATCCGCCAGCCATGATCACCGCATTCATCGCAAGGTTCTGATCGGGAAGAACTTCTTCCAGGGTGACGAGCCCAACTACTTGTCCGGTCTCATTGACCAGCGGAACCTGTCGAACAGAGTGGGTTTTCATGAGGGCAAAAAGGGAGGTTCGCTCCGCATCTACCGATGCGGTAATCGGAACAGTGCCTTCTGCGCTTCGTTTGTGCTTACAGATTTCGGAAACGGTAGCATCGACCGCAACACCATCTAGGATTGCGCGCCGAATGTCACCATCAGTAAGGGTTTCGATAAGTCTGGTGGAGTCATCCACGACAAGTGCAATGTGCTGGCGACTGGAGTTAATGCAACTCATTACCTCACGCACAGTAGTGTGCGTGCCAACGAAAGTATCGAGAACATCGGAAATCGAAATATTCATATCAATAAGGGACTCAATCACCTGTGTAGTTCTCAATCTGTAATCTGCAGTCGCCTGCACATTCCGGCGACAGTTCAACCCACGCGCTTCTTAGTGAGTATTATACCTGCCGCCCGCTCCCGCCAAACGATGCAAAGGATTAACTCATTTGAACATGTCGAACGTAATTAAATCATCTTGACGAATAGATCTCGTCAATGTTCGACCAGAGACGAGATCGACGAGCGCCGGCTTAAGTCCGTTTCCAGGGCGCTTGACGGCAAAGTCACTCGTGCTTAATAGTGTTCCTGCCGCAAGGTCACGAGCCGCAACCAGACTCTTTCGGGCGACCGCTGCCGTATCAGCTTCACTGGCGGCGGGTTCTTTTCGACCATGACCCATTGCAGCTTCTACATTCCTAATTTGCTCGATCATCCGCCTGAGTTCAACTGGCTCGAGCGATGCCGTATGATCCGGGCCCTCCATATTTCTATCGAGAGTAAAGTGCTTCTCAATGCACCGCGCACCAACCGCCACAGCTGCAATTGCCACCTCATTACCGAGGGTGTGGTCGGAATATCCTACGGGCAACCCGAAAGCCAACTCCATAGTTTTGAGAACGCGGAGGTTGATGTCCGCCGGATCGGCCGGGTAGTTCGAGACGCAGTGGAGCAGGGCGATATCATTATTCCCTGTTTCACGAACAGCACGGACAGCCTCTTCTACTTCACTGATCCACGACATTCCCGTAGATAGAAGAATTGGCAAACTAAGATATCCAATATGTCGCAGCAACGGCAGGGATGTTATTTCGCCCGAACCCAGCTTGAACGCTGTAATGCCGAGTTCAAATAGCATGTCTGCACTGCCTTCATCAAAGGGCGTACAGAGGTAAGTTATTCCGACCTGTCCGCAGTATGCTGCGATTCGGGCATGTGCATCGGCGCTAAGTTCGAGTCGCTTGATCATGTCAAACTGCGACTCGATGACACCCGTGTTAGTGGATTGATACTTCGCTTGCGGAGCGATCTGAGTGACGAGAGCTTCTGTATTGAAAGCCTGAAACTTTACGGCATCGGCACCTGTTTCGCGAGCTGCGTCGACGAGTTGAATTGCAATCTCTTCACTGCCATTGTGATTGCAGCCAGCCTCGGCAATGATCAGGCAACGATTGCCAAGCAGTTTATCAATTGCAGAACTCATTTGATTCGCCCGATCATTTAGTGGTTAAGCCTGGTGTTTACGAATGGGAATTGCGGGATTACCCACGACTGTCTCACCCGGAGCGACATCTTTTACAACGGCTGAGCCAACACCGACCGTTGCGCCGCAGCCAATCGTTATTCCCTGCCGAACGCTCGCACCTGAACCGATAAGCGCACCTTCTCCGACTTTCACGCCACCACTTAATACCGCGCCCGTTGCAAGAAACGCATGATCATCCACACAACAATCGTGTTCGACAACCGACCTTGTATTCAGCAACACATTACTGCCCACAACGGCTCCGGCAATGATGTGCGCTCCGGGCATGATCTGGCAACCTGACCCAATGATAGCGTGATCAGAGATCACGGCGGATGGGTGGATCACTGTCCACGGTTTTAGCCCTGACGCGAGACCTGTTTTGTAGATTGATTCCCGTACGCGCCAGTTATTGAGACTGCCAACAGCGTTTACAAAGTGCGTTGCGCCTTCGTTTTCCAATTGGCAAAGCATCTCGTCATTGCCAACAATCGGCACTCCGAATATATTTTCGCCCCACATATTGCCATCGTCACATACCACTGCGAAGGCAGTTGCCTTTCCAGATGCCTGGATCGCGTCGATTACGGCTCGAGCGTGTCCACCGGCGCCGATGACAACTACCTTCACGATCCCGGTGGTCAAATCTCACTCCTGCGGGTTTTCAGAGTGATTCGCCTATATTCCGATCAGCTTCTTTACTGCGAGAATTAGAAGAGTTGAAGTGGTGATACCTCGGAATATCTGGTCGATCTGACCACCGGAACCACTACCAAGCCTCTGCGCTAACACTTTGGATGGCACGAGAATGATATCTCCCGCCCACAGGCCCTTGACCTTGTTGGCGGGTATCAGGCCACCGCCCATACGAACGATCATGATCCGATCCTTTGCAGCATCGATGGTATATCCACCAGACTGATTAACATACCATTCGACGTTCGCGCCATCCGTAAATGGTACTGCTCTTCCCTGGGTGACTGCTCCGAGTACCTGAACCGTAGAAGGTCGTTCCGGGATGGTGATGGTGTCTCCTGCAGCTACGAATATGTCATCGGCTGCCTTACCCGGTCGCTTAATGGCGTTAAGAAGATTAATGGACACATTTCCCAGCGGGGTCAATTCTTCTGGGGTGAATTTGCGGGCAGGAGAGACAAGGTCTTCGGCCAGCAACTTTTCGAGTCCCTTTGCTTCCGCCGGATTCGAATTGCTCGTGTCAGGTGTCGGCGAGATACCCGGCACGGAAATACTTCCGCCCTTGGTAGCGGCAGTTACCGCCTTAATCTTTTCAACATCTGATGCGGCATTTAAACGCTTCTTCTCGTCAGCGGATAAGATGTCATTCAGTTTGGAGATTAGAATGGAGGTCTGCAATTGTCCTGCTGTCTCCAGTTGCTGCGGAGAGCGAGTGAACTCTGCACCTTCGGGATATGCTTCCGGGCGTAGTCCACCGGCGTCCTTAATCACATCGCTAATGCGCATGTTCTTACCACGGATGATAATAGGGCCGGGCCGATTCACCGCGCCACTGACCACTATCATCGTTGGTTTCTCAAGGTAATCTCCCCTGTAGTGAACGACGACGATATCGCCATCTTCAAGCATTGGATTTGAATCAAGGTTTCCAGACCGAGAATTGATACCAACAGACATCGGTACGGCTTTGATATCCGTTCGCGAATGAGCGATCTCCAGTCGATCCGACACATCTGGCTTGAGGCCGCCAGCGAGCTGAATAAGATCGGAGAGCTTCATATTTTCCGCTCGTGGAAACTTGCCTGGCGCCAACACTGCACCCGTGACTTCAACTACCGGTACAGGTCTACTCATCGCCTGCTCTCTGGTATAGATGTTCAGGGTGTCATGGTCTTTGAGGGGTACGTTGTTGGCGGGGTCACCTGCCAGAGCGCTGTTCACGTCGATCAGAACCAGTGGTCCTACTGTACCGTCCTGGTTGTTTCGCTGCAGGAATGCCCTTTGCGTATAGGCAGTCGGCAGGATGTTGCCTGCGACTTCTATCAAGTCTTTGACGGTCATTCCTTGGGCGCGATTGTAATTCATCGGCTTCTGAACGGCTCCGGCGATATTGACCACCTGCATCGACTGGAAGTTAGCTTCTTTAGCTGTAAAAATGGTCAGTGCATCGCGATCTTGTAGCAATACATTCTCATTTTTGTCATTTGCGAGAACCTTCCCGATATCGAGCTTGACCAACGGCCCGAGTCGATCAAAATTGTCTTTGCGCTGTAAATACGCCTGCTGAAGGTATGCATTTGGCTGTGTTCCGCCGGACTGAATGAGCAGGTCTAACACTCGCATGTTGTCTGCGCGGGTGTAGGTTCCCGGCCGAGCTACCGCTCCTGTGACTTCCACTTTTCGGAATCCCATAAACTGAACATCACGAATGCTGTAGATCATGAGTCGATCTCGAACCTGAAGCTTTACATTTTGCGATGGGTCTCGCTTCACCGCTTTCGAGAGGTCGATTGTGATCAATTGGAACGAGTTGTCTGGATTGGTTCGGAAGAGGTCAGCGCGGGCCATATAGGCATCTTCTTGCAACCCACGGGCACGATCGATTAAATCAGCAACGGTGATGCCGGCATACAGGGCGTATCGATTTGGCTGGTCTACCGCGCCGTCTATCGATACCAGATTGGAGATTGTTGGCCGTATACTTAAGACCTCCACGGAGTCACCGGAATAGAGGATCGGGTTATCGGCCTTAGCATTGGAGAGAAGACTTACATCGATCAATTTGCGCGAAATACCCGGCTGAACCGATTCTACCGATACACGTTGGCTGATACCGGTCGGCTTGGCGCCGCCTGCGAATTTCATGGCATCGCGAAGGGTTTCATTTCCGATCAATTCGAAGATAGCTGATCGATTGACTTCACCCTTGACTGTAACACGTGCCTCGGCCGGCGGAATGAAGATTACGTCGCCGGGTTGCAATGGGACATCCTGTGAAGCGTCGCCTTCAATCAAGAATTTGTAGAAGTCAAATTTTCGAGTCGTGCCATCGTTGCGCTTTAGTAGAATCTTTCGCAGGGTACCGTTGTCCGTCGGTCCGCCGCTGGCGTAGAGGGTATTGAAAAAGGTGGTTGTCGATGGCATCTGGTACGACCCTGGCGCATAGCTTTCACCCGTAATCATTACGCCGATGGTCCGCAGTTCTTTGAGGCTTAACGTGATCTGCACACCAACGATTTTGCGAATCAGTCGCTTGCGGATGGTCTCTTCAGCCTGGCCGAGGGTCATCCCCCGAACAATCACACGGTCGCCAGCAGGAAGAATGACTCCTCCGAGGTTGTCCACTTTAACGCTGTGATTCTCTGGTTCCAGAGTAGGGCTCCAGATACGCAGTTCAAGGATGTCGCCGGGACCCAACTGGTAACGTTCTGGAACTGGCGTAAGCACATTCAGAAACTGCATAATGTCTGGGCCGACGAACGTCTTCGTAGCATCGACTGACGGGAAATCCTTTTGGGCACCTTCTGCACTGGGCACTTGATTAACGATCGACTGGACGCTTTGACTTGTCTGATTGGTGCCTGGATTTTGCTGAACGGAAGGATCCGGCAATGGAATGGGAAAAACAGCAGGAGTTTGACTTGGCGTGGCTGGAACAACCATGGGTTGTTTGTCCTGCCCAATTACAACGACCGGGGGTTTTCCGGCCCCAATGGAAGTTAGTGGGTTGATCAAATTGGTAGGCTGGCCAAGTGGATTTCCGACAATTGTGTTAGTAGGCGTTCCGGCAGCCGGTGAATTTGGACTCAAGGTTTTTGTTAGTGCGTCTGATCCTGTACTCACCGTTCCTGTTACGCCCAAATACCCGCTTGCAAATGCGCGCCGTCTGCCTTCAATTGCCTCTCGTGCACGTGCAAAAAACTGGTATCCAAAATAAGTAATTCGTTGTTCATTTCTCTGGGTGGGAGCAGTTCGTTGATTAGGAATATCAAAGGAGTAGTCCTTGATTTCCTGATTCGGGGCTCCCGGGTTCTGACCTACAGGGTTGGCTCCGTTTGGCGCTGCAGGAGGATCTCCGGCTTTTTTCCCAGACTGCGCTGCGTCCCCGGGTACTTGTTTTCCTTTGGCGCCATCGATGGGGGCTGCCTTGTCGCCTGTTCCCGGTCCTGCCTGTCCTGTTTGACCAGTTTGCCCGGTTTGACCAACTTGACCAAATGCAGTGGAAGAAATCATGACAAAGGCAACGAGTTGAGCGAAGGTCTTTCGCATGTTAGTATCTCCGGAGAACAATCGGGTAATAGAAGGGATGGTTAAGGCGTCGATTCGTTGGAAACGAGTCGAAATTAACAGGCGGTATGTGCGACGAACGTCGAACTCCCGATCTTGTGGACTAAACATATCGTTTATTTTACTGGAATGCGATCAGGCAAGTCAAGCAACCGAGCGTGGGAGCAATCTCTTTTAACTTTATTTTACTGTTCTACACGACGGACGCGATCTCCGATTCGATGCTCTTTGCGGCGGCCACATGGTCTGTTGCGGCCGTAACAGCACGACCGATGACAAGGTAGGTTGCTCCACGTTTGATGGCTTCGCTTGGAGTCATGATGCGTCGCTGGTCGCCGCTATCTACTCCAGCGGGTCGAACACCGGGCGTGACAATCGCAAAGTCCGGGCCGCATGCTGCTCTTACAGCTTCGATCTCGTGTGGACTTGAAACTACACCCTGCGCACCAGCAGCCTGAGTTAGCTTCGCGAGGTGGACCACATAATGTTCTGGCGTCAGCGGAACGCAGAGTTCTTCATTTAACTCTTCCGGACTGAGGCTGGTGAGCACGGTCACTCCGAGGAGGATGGTCGGGTTGGTCGCGCCACTCGATTTCTGACCTTCCACCAATCCCTCGGCAGCAGCTCGGACCATTCGCAGTCCGCCAGTGGCGTGAACGTTGGTCATCCAGAGGCCCTTGGCCCCGATGACTTTCATTGCTGATCCGACGGTGTTTGGGATATCGTGGAGTTTGCAGTCGTAGAAGATACGGCCGACGCCCGCGCTCTTCAATCTATCAAAAATGGAATAACCGGCTGCATGGACCAATTCCATGCCGACCTTGAATGCGCCTACGTATGGATGCAGTTTCTCTGCGAGAATGAGGGCTTCATCAGCAGTTTTTACATCGAGGGCGAGGATAATTCTGTCGCGGGGATCCACTGGTTTTCTCCGGGGATTTAGTTTCTATTGTACCTCGCAGACTCAAAGGCCGGAAGACGAAAACCGGGCGAAATTTTAGATCGTGATTAGTGATTCTATAGGCATGGTGCTGACGGAAGCAAAGAGAGAGTAGAATCACCCATATGAGAAACCTACTAACAATTCTGTTATGTCTTGTGCCTTCGGTCGCGTTCGGCCAGAAGGAGACGACCTTTCGGTTTGTGCATGTCACAGATACCCATTTGACCGCGAGCGCGAACATCGAGCCGCTCAAGCAGCTTGCGGGCGAGTTGAACGCGATGTCGCCGATGCCGGCCTTTGTGGTCGATTCGGGAGACGTGACCGAGGCCGCTCGGCCAGAAGAGTTTGCGCGATTTCAAGAGGCCGCCGGATTGTTGAAGATGCCATTCTGCTGTGCTCCGGGCAACCACGATACGCGATGGTCCGCCAATGGCAAGCAGGCGTTCAAAGATGTATTCAAGCAACTCTACCAGAGTTTTGATTACGGCGGATGCCATTTCGTAGTGCTCGACAGCACGATGCTGCTGGAGCACCAGGGCCACTTCGATACTTATGAACTAAAATGGCTCGCCACCGATTTGAAGAAGATGAAAAAGGAAACACCCGTATTCTTCTTCTTTCACCACCCGGTTGGCAGACGGGGCTTGGACGTTGATAACGAAGACACTTTTCTGCGATTGATCGCGCCATACAATGTGATCGCGCTGTTTGTCGGACATGGCCACGCGGACATTCAGTGGAAGATTAATGGTATCAACTGCTTCATGGCGAAGGGGCTCTATCAAGGCAGTTACAACATGATAGACGCTGACGCGACGGGATTCAAAATTCGGCGGGTGACTACTAAAAACCGGGGCGGCGAACCGGATATGCTGGCTACCATTCCTCGGGTTTCCCCGCCATACAGTCACGCAGAATTCCTCTGGGGCGACCCGAATGTTCTACTGCTGGAGAGGCGTCGACCCCTTGTGCAGCTCGAAGTCGGCAAACTCGGAGCCCATGACGACCGGGTGGTGGCGACCTACCGAATTGACAATGGTCCCACAAAACCCATGGCGCGCGATGTTCGAGATCACGATAGCGCCAGCTATCTCACAGAGTTTTTTACGAAGGAACTCTCACCGGGAACGCATCTGCTCACCATGGAGCTGACGGACCTGGAGAAACAAGTTTACCGTCGGCTCGAGCCATTCGTAGTTGAGCGTTTGTCTGGCAGCCCAAAGCGAGCTTGGGACGACCCTTTCAAAGCCACTGAATCCATTCAAGGCAGCCCGATTGTGGTGGGTGATCTGGTGATCTATGGTGCGCTGGATGGCACAGTGACGGCGATTGAAACCAAAAACGGTCGCAAACGGTGGTCGACTCCCACAAAAGGCGCAATTACAGGAACTCCTGTTGCGACCGAAGATTCCATTCTCATCGGATCGGTAGACCATTTTCTGTACGCCCTTGAAATTGGTTCTGGACGCGTCAAGTGGAAACATGATTGCGCCTCTCCGATCCTTTCCACGCCTGCAATCGGTGGGGGAATTATCTGCGTCGGATGCGACCGAAAAATCGTTGGTCTGGACCCACAAACGGGTGCTGAAAAATGGTCCGTTCCGACAGGTGGATTCTTCCAGAGCAGAGCGCTCTTTGCGGACGGAAGGTTCTTCCTCGGCGGTTGGGACAACACGCTGTATGCCGTAAATCCAGATGGAACGGTCGCGTGGAAGCAGGTTATCGGGAAGAGTAAAGCAGGACAGGGAGCGACATCGTTCTACTTTTCTCCGGCTATCGCCTCGCCGGCTGGGGCGAACGGCCACGTTTTCATCTGCACAAATGATGGTCGGCTGCATGCATTCCGCAGTTCTAATGGTGAAGAAATCTGGACCGCACACGCACCTGCAGATGGCGATGGTATGGGTTATTCTTCACCATTGGCGGCGGATGGAATGGTCTATGTTGGCGGGTTGGGGAAACTCGGAAGCGTCTATGCCTTTGACGCCTCGACCGGCGAATTGAAATGGCATGCAAAGACTGGCTCAGAGAACTACGATTCGTCGGCAGGGCTGCAGGGCGATAATCTGACGATCGGATCAACTGCAGGCTTAATCACCTGGATTGACCGCAAAACCGGCGCCATCAAGTACACCTACTCGCTCGACCCGGGCTGGATGTTCTCAACGCCGACCTCGGTCGGCAAAGTGACCTACGCCACGAGCATGAACGGGATGGCCTATGCCATCAAGATACCGGACTAAAGTAGCTTGAAACCTTCTATTTTGATGGTGGTCCGCCCGGCGACCGGCGGCCTGAAGAAGCACGTCGAGCTACTGATGGCGGGACTGATTGAGCGCGGATACAAGGTCGGGATTGTTGGTCCGGAAGATCTCGAGATCGAACCAAGTGTTGCAGCAGGCTCGTGGACGCGATTTACGTCACCCGTCAGTTCCAAGAACCCATTGGCGCTTAGAAAGATTGCTCAAAAGGTCGCCGAGTATGCTGCGGGCTTTGACGTCATCCACGTCCACGGGATTTCCCCGTCCATCGTATGTGCAAAGGCATCGCGAATTGCAGGTAAACCCCTTGTCGTTACTATTCACAATCAAATTCCCGCCATGAACCCATTGGAAAAACGGGTTGTATTGAGTGCGGTTTTACAGGCGAAGACAGTCATCCCTGTGTCGAAAGCTGTCTCAAACGAGTTAGCGAAATTAGGAATACCATCCGCCAACATCAAGGTTATTCCAAACGGGATTGATCTCAATTGTTTCACTACCATCCCACCGGCAACACAGATTTCACCGGACGGTCCCATTCGCCTTCTCGCAGTTGGTCGATTGTCACCGGAGAAGGGGTTTGATCTGCTGATCGAGGCGATGAAGTCACTACCAGATAATTACTCTCTGACGATTGCCGGGGATGGTCCAGATCGACAGAAGTTAGAAGGTCTCGCCTCAGGATTGCAAGTGCAGTTTGCCGGGAAAGTGAACGATATTCCGGGACTAATGGCGCAGTCGGACATAGTAGTAATTCCCTCGCGACAAGAGGGGCAGGGGATAGTCGCGCTGGAGGCGATGGCGGCAGGTCGACCCCTTGTCGCGACGCGTGTTGGTGGGCTGATCGAGACACTTGGGGACGGTGAGTTTGGAGTGCTCGTGGACCCGGAATCGCCAGATGCGCTTGCCGAACGCATTCAGGAACTCATTGGCGATGCTGAAGGTCAAACGAATAGGACCGCCATGGCACGAGAACGTGCCATGCGAGATTATTCGGTCGACGGAATGGTAGAGAAAGTCGAATCTGTTTACCAGGACGCGCTCAAGTAATTCGGGAAAATTCGGTGATGACGGTATCTGGTAGTAAAAGGGTATTTTGTAACCATAGGATTTAAGCGAGTTTAGTTGAACGGTTTTTGCGAATAAGTGAACCCTCTGGCTGGTTTTAGGGACAATAGAGTCAGTGCGGGGCAGATAATACCGCGATCAAGGTTTTGGCGCGCCCCTTGAAGGGGCGATGTAGTTTGGACGAGGATGTCAAAGGAGATGAAGATGAAGAAAAATTTGATGGCCATTCCATTTGGGTTGGCATTAATAGCCGCAGTTTCGATGGGCGCGCTGGCGCAGGCGCCGACACAGCCGCTGCCGGTGAAGGCGGTTACGCTCTTCAGCAGCGGCGTGGCCTATACCGAGCGATCCGGTGATGTGACCGGCAACGCCACACTCCCCCTCGTCTTTCGAACTGCGCAGATCAACGACATTTTGAAGAGCCTCGTGCAGATCGACCCCGA
>JBDUAM010000486.1:0-3208 GCA_040004655.1 Chthonomonadales bacterium
TTCAGGTGGTGCGCGAATGCCAGCCGAATGCGGTGATCTTCAGCGATGCCGGACCTGATATTCGATGGGTGGGCAATGAAAATGGTCGATCAAATCCGACCAACTGGGCGATGCTGCGACGAGACGAGTTCTTTCCGGGCACGCCTCGAAGCGCGGAATTGACTTCTGGCCATGAGGATGGCAACTACTGGGTCCCGGCAGAGTGTGATGTCTCCATTCGGCCGGGCTGGTTCTTCCGCGACTCTGAAACTCCTAAATTGAAGAGCGTCCGCGATTTGATGAATATCTACTATGCATCGGTGGGTCGAAATGGGTCATTGCTTTTGAACGTTCCGGCCAACAAAGATGGTTTGATCGCGCCAGAAGATGTTCAGCGACTCAAGGAGTTTCGAGAAGCGCGCGATCTTGATCTGCAACACGATCTGGCAGCCGGCAAGCGGGTTACGAGTACATCTGTTCGGAAGAACAGTCCGTTGACCGATCCTAAGAACGTAACTGGATCGCGGGAAGGAACCTACTGGGCTGCGAAGAATGAAGATAAATCGGCAAACATTGAGATCTATCTTGGCGGCGACATCGAGTTCAACTGCATTCGACTTCGAGAAGAGATTTCGCTAGGGCAGCGGGTTGAAGAGTTTGAGATTGACGCTCGTGTTGCAGGGACCTGGGTAACACACGTGTCCGGAACGACTATTGGCAATTGTCGAATTCTGAAGACTCCGGTCATACGAGCAGACCGTATTCGCGTGAAGATCAATAAGTCCCGAGCCTGTCCTGTTATTTCGAGGGTATCGGTGTTCAAAACGAGTGACGTGCCATGGAAGTAATTACCGTAAATGACAATCGGCACGGTCACGGGCTCGAAAGAAAATCGTTAGAAATGATCAATCATCAGGAATTGGGCTTCCATCTGTCACAATTCTGGTGTAACTGACCAATACAAATCGTACTCTAATCCATCAGCGAGCCTCGCGTACGCAGGTGTCGTGAAAGGCAATCCATGAAGAAATTTTTATGCATTATGGCTGGCGCATTTGCGCTTGCCCTCGTTTCAAAACCAACGGTCTCTGTTGCAGACACGTCTGCACGAAAGGTTGCTGACATCCGCGTCGTAGTTTGGGATGAGCGACAGGAAGCTCAGAAGACCGCTTACCCGAATTATCTTGGCAACTTCCTTGCCGAACAACTTTCCGCTGCTGGCGGATTCAAAGTGACCTCCGTTGGATTGAATGACCCCAACCAGGGACTGACCTCGGAAATTCTGGACAACACGGACGTTCTGGTCTGGTGGGGACATCAGAAGCACGGCGACGTGAAGGACGAACTTGCCATGGACATTGCGAAGCGAGTTCAGGCAGGCAAACTTGGATTGGTCGCACTACATTCCGCTCACTTTTCCAAGCCATTCACGATGTTGATGGACGCACGAACACTGGAAGATGTGGAGAAATCCCTTACACCCGAAGAGCGCAAGAAGGCGAAGATCATTACGCATCCTGCGCGAAGAAGCACAGTTAAGCCGACCGATCCAAAGACGCCGAACTGGACCAAAATTGTTCAGGCCGATGGCTCTGTGACGGTCGACGTGAATCTTCCGGTATGCTGCTTCTACACCGTTCATGCAGAAGGTCTACCGAGCCACATCACGACCCTGCTGCCAAAGCACGCAATCGCAAAGGGGCTTCCTGCAAACTTCACCATTCCTCACACCGAAGTTTATGGTGGCGTCTTCCAGGTTCCGACCCCGGATGCCACGATCTTTGGCGAAAAGTGGGATACGAACGAAGAGTTCACTGCAGGATGCGCATGGAAAGTTGGTAAGGGCCGAGTTTTCTACTATCGACCGGGCCACGAAACGTTCCATGTGTTTCAGCAGAAAGAGAACATGACGATCGTGGAGAACGCAGTCAAGTATGTTGCTCCTCGAGGTCGCTAATCGTCGTGAGTAATACCGCAATCGGAGTTACTTCTTGCTAACCATTCCGGGCAGTTCGCAACAACGATACTGTGATGGTGTTTCTCGACGCCAGTTCCTCAAGTTAGGGGGACTGGCGCTGGGTGGCTTTGCTTTGCCAGACCTTCTGGCGGCAGAGGCCAGAGCGGGAATTCGGAACTCCAATAAGTCGGTCATTATGATCTACCTCCCCGGCGGACCCTCTCATCAAGACACTTTTGATCTCAAGATGGATGCGCCATCGGATATTCGAGGTGAGTTCAAGCCGATCAAAACGAAGGTGCCCGGGGTAGAGGTCTGCGAGTATCTACCGAAGGTCGCCGCGATGATGGACAAATTTACCGTCATTCGGTCATTGGTGGGAGCTCGAGACGAACATGCCTCCAATATATGTCTTAACGGTTATACAGAAGGCGAGACGCGGCAGAACCATGCTCCTGTGATTGGTTCTGTCCTAAGCCGGGTGCTTGGTCCAACGGATAAGACGGTCCCCGCCTACGTAAGTCTTGCGGCACGCACCCAGCATCAGCCGTACAATGATCCCGGTCCCGGTTACCTTGGCGTGGAATATGGCGCGCTTAAAACCGAAGGTGAGTTGATGAAGGATATGCAACTCAAAGGCGTTACGCTGGATCGGTTATCAGATAGACGACAGCTTCTTGCAGGGTTGGATCGGTTCCGGCACAAAGTCGACGCCATTCAAGGAATGGATACTCTAAATCAACGCGCGTTTGATATGCTGACTTCCAGTAAAGTCGTACAGGCGCTCGACCTGAGCAAAGAAGACCCCAAGGTCCGAGAGCGTTACGGTAAAGGTACGGATAAGCCTGTCGGCGATGCGTCCCCCATGATCAATGAGCAGTTTCTGGCGGCTAGAAGACTCGTGGAAGCCGGCGTCCGATGCGTGACCGTCTCCTACGGATTCTGGGATTGGCATGGGAGCAATTTCACCCAACTGAAGACATATTTGCCCATGTTGGATCAGGCGCTCACGGCACTCATTCAGGATATTTATGATCGAGGTCTGGACAAAGACGTGTCCGTGGTTGTCTGGGGTGAGTTTGGACGATCACCAAAAATCAACAAAGACGGTGGTAGAGACCACTGGCCTAGAGTTTCAAGCTGCCTGCTTTCCGGCGGTGGCATGAAGACTGGTCAGGTAATTGGCAGTACCAATCGATTTGGCGAGGAACCCTCCGACCGCCCTGTGGACTACAAGGACGTATTTGCAAGTCTATACCAGAACCTCGGAAT
>JBDUAM010000380.1:0-3178 GCA_040004655.1 Chthonomonadales bacterium
GTCATTACATCTGCGGATCTAAAGTCATTGTCGAGGACGCTTAGTTCTCCTACCAATTCACCGGCGCCCAGAAGTGCGACCACAACTTCTTTACCATCCGCCTGGTCGACCTTGATCTTCACGGTACCAGAGAGAATAATGTATAGTACTTCGCCAGGTGTCTGAAACGTAATGACGTTCGTGCCTGCCGCAAACGTATGCTTGCGCAAAATGGTATTGATCTCGTCAAGGGTATTGTCGCTGAGCCCCTCGAAAAGAGGTATGAGCCTTAGCTGACGGGCATCTGGTACAAGTGGCAATTTGATATCCTCTATTTCTTAACAACAAGTTGTAACGGCCACAGAACCGATTTCGTATTCATTATGAGCGGGGTTTCAATATGGTGTCAAGCAAACAAATTGTGTTCGCAATCTCTTTCCTGGCCATTTGCACGATGGCCATCGTAAGTATTCGTTCGAGTCTGCCGACAGAAAATCATGATGAGAAACCGATTGTAATTCCTGCTGGAATGGCGCTCGTGCCTTCAGGAGAGTTCATTTATGGCAGCGACGATGAGGATGCCGATGACGACGTCAAACCGGCACGAAGAATATCTCTGCCCGGATTTCTCATTGATCTCCACGAAGTAACCAATCGCGAATATCAGAAATATGATCCCAATCACGCGTTTCTTCCCGGCGAAGAAGACCTACCAGCCACAGGAGTGTTGTATAACGAAGCCGAAGCATATGCGAAGTCGGCAGGAAAGCGACTCCCTACCGATGAAGAGTGGGAGAAGGCTACTCGCGGGACCGACGGCCGACGTTATCCATGGGGCAACACGTGGGATGCGGGCAAAGTGGCAGCTCGGGCCAAAGGCGACAAATCTAAACTAGTTCTAACCAAAAGAGCCAACTTATGCCGAGTCGGTCCATCTCGGGTAAGCCGGACCGGAACCCACCCGGAAGGCAATAGTCCCTACGGTTGTGTCGATATGGCTGGTAACGCCTGGGAATGGGTGCAGGGGTATTATCAGGGCAACAAAGACCAGAGAATTCTCAGAGGCGGTGCGGTTGGCTATGGCGAACGAGCCTGCAGGGCTTACAATCGAGGCATTGAAGGTTCTGGATCCACGTGACGTGATACCGGATTTCGCTGCGCGAGATCATTATGATTAGTTATAGAGTTGGCGTTTTGACGGTGAGTGACCGATGCTCGTTAGGTGAGGCTCAAGATCGATCGGGTCCAGCGCTGGTTGCGCTTGTCGATCAATTTGGCTTTGTCGTCGTGGAAACTGCGGCTGTGCCGGATGAACCAGATGACATTCAAACCACTCTTAAACAGTGGTTTGGAGTCTGCGACCTCATTCTGACCACAGGTGGAACAGGGCTCTCCCCGCGGGATATCACTCCTGAGGCCACCACACCCCTTTTGGACCGCCCTACTCCCGGTATATCTGAATTCATACGCGCATCTGCATTTGCACGCAATCCGCGTGCCGCGCTGTCTCGCGGCGTCTCCGGGTTAATTGGTTCGTGCCTGATTGTAAATCTGCCGGGCAGCGAAAAAGCAGCAACTGAAGGGTGGGAATCCCTCAAGCTGCTGCTTCCTCATGCACTCGATATCGCTACAAACCAGAACAGCGACCACTAATCTATCAATCGATAAACGTAAACTCGTTTGTCATGAGCAACGCCTGAATGTAACGCTCCCAGGTCGAGAGCTTCTCCTTCGCACTATCATCACTCGATGAAATCTGCTCGCTCAGGAAGTGGTCCCCTATTGAAATCTCCGAGGCGTTTGGATCACGACCAAAGATAATTCTGTAGGCTGTCGAAACGCGTTGCGCATTCGCTGAACAAGCATTAAACTCGGGCCGCGACGCAAGGCGTTTCACGAGTTCAATCTCAAAAGGGCTATTCATCACGAACAAGGTCTGCTGTGGAACAGTAGTTGAGAATCGCTGTGCGCTCGTAGTGTCCGGGCTGGCAAAGTCAAAAGTTCGAAACAGTCCTTGCAAATTTTGCCGATCAATAAACCCATATAGCGTTCTTCGCATGCTGTACGGCTTTGTTGTTATTTCTACCGATGGCCCGCCAACCTTCTCATCCAACCCGCCAGATGCAAAAATCGCAGAGTCTCGGGTCTGTTCAAGGTCCATACGCCGACGGTTCTGCTTCCAAAGGAGCTTATTTTCCGGGTCAGCTAAAGCCATCTGTTGCCTTATTGTGGACGCCTGTTTGTACACCGATGACATCATGATTAACTTCTGCATCTTCTTGATCGACCATCCCTGCTCCATGAACTGAGTAGAAAGATAATCGAGCAGTTCAGGATTTGTCGGTGGATCGCCCCTTGTACCAAAATCGCCCGGAGTTCGAACAAGACCTACGGTGAAGTGGTATCGCCACAGGCGGTTCATCATGACTCGTGCAGTTAACGGATTCGTTTTTGAACCAATAGCCTCCGCAAGTTCTAAACGGCCGCCACCGATGGAGAATGGCTTCCGCTCTGGACCCGACAGGACCGCAAGAAATTGCCTTGGAGTCGATGGGCCGCGATTACCTGGATTGCCCCGTAGGAAGAAATACGGATCAAATGGACTTTTGTTTTCCGCAAGCGTCATCGCGAACTCCGGTTTTTGCGGTTCGCTCTTCTTCATGTCGTCCATAGCCTTTTTGAGGTCGGTGTATTCTTTCTTTGCCGCAGGTTCGAATGCTTGGAAGACGATATTCTGCTGATTATTGTCTTTCGGCAACTGGTCTATTCGAAGCGCCTGCAAGGTTGTTTTCAATTTAGCATCAAAACCGGGTGCTTCCGTCAATCCTCGAAGCCGGCGAATTTCGTTCTTCATGATCTGGTCATATCGAGCTTGACGATTGTTCAGGTCGGTCTCGTATTTCACATATGGTTCTGAGATAGATCGATCAGAAATTGGGGGTCCCGGACTGGGTTCATGAGCGCTGGCAAAGACACCATAAAGCGAATAGTAATCCTTGGCCGGAATGGGATCAAATTTGTGATCATGGCAACGGGCGCAGTTCACCGTAAGTCCCTCAAAGCCTCGCATCGTAACGTCAATTCGGTCGTCAATAATGTCGGGTTGACTATTCAAAAACCTTCGGCCAAGAGTCAGAAAGCCCAGGGCAGCAAGAGGACGCTTGTCTGGGCGACGCACCCGAGGTGTTAATGGACAACT
>JBDUAM010000126.1:0-3172 GCA_040004655.1 Chthonomonadales bacterium
AAAAGGGTCGGCCAGAAGACTCTCGCCTTGCCGCGCGAATTCAATCTTACGAACTCGCGGCTCAGCTTCAATTGTCTGCGCCAGAAGCGCTGGATATCTCCCACGAACCAAAGTCTATCCGCGATCTCTACGGTATCGACGAACCGATCACCTCCGACTTTGGACTGCGTTGCCTCTCCGCACGTCGATTGCTGGAACGCGGCGTCCGATTTGTGCAGGTCTGGAGTGGCGCCGATAACGGATTTCCACGTCGCAACTGGGACTCGCACGAAGACCTGAAACGCGACCACCTCGATATGGGAACCAGTATGGATCGACCCGCGGCAGCGCTAATAAAGGACCTGAAAGCTCGTGGAATGCTGGAAGACACCATCGTCATTTGGACCACCGAATTTGGCCGAATGCCGTGCAGCCAGGGCGGTAAGGGCCGCGACCATAACCCGTACACCTTCTCCACATGGCTCGCCGGTGGCGGAATTAAGGGCGGCACGACCTACGGTAAGAGCGACGAATGGAGTTACAAAGCAGTTGAAAACCCGACCTATTGTTACGACGTCCATGCAACGGTTTTGCACCTGCTCGGGATCGATCACAAACGACTGACCTATCACAACAACGGGATAGACCGACGACTGACCGACGTTCATGGCAACGTAATTCGAGAGATCCTCGCATGATAATAACCCGGATAGCACTGACTGTCGTTGCGCTCTCGCTTACTTCGCGCGGATTGCACGCGCAAACCGATGCTCGAATGAAGCACTGGTCGTTTCAACCTATCAAATCGATAAATACCCCACTTATCCCCGGCGACAACTGGAGCCGAACGCCAATCGACCGGTTTATCTTGGAGGGAATGAAGACTCACCACTTAACTCCTGCACCTATAGCCGACCGCCGAACACTCCTGCGCCGAGTAACTTACGACCTGACTGGACTTCCCCCATCGCCAACTCAGATGTCCCAATTCCTGGCAGGCAAGAACCCAAAGGCATACGAAAAAGTGGTCGACCGCCTGCTTGCCAGTCCGCAATATGGCGAACAGTGGGGTCGGCACTGGTTGGACGTGGTCCACTACGGCGACACGCATGGGTACGACAAAGACAAGCGTCGGCCGAACGCGTGGCGATACCGCGATTATGTGATTCACGCCTTCAATAAAGACGTGCCGTACAGCCAGTTCATTCGGGAGCAGATCGCAGGCGACATGGTCAGCCCGGGCACAAAAGATGGAGTCGTCGCGACGGGATTTGTGGTCGCCGGTCCGTGGGATTTCGTGGGTGAGGTGGAACTTGCTGAGGGGACTGTCGAGAAAGAGAAGACTCGCCTACTTGACCGTGACGATATGGTCGCCAATGTGATGTCCACGTTTAACAGCGTGACCATCCACTGCGCGAGGTGCCATGATCACAAATTTGATCCTATTTCTCAACGCGAGTATTATCGGCTTCAAGCCGTGTTTGCTGGCGTAGAACGTGGCGACCGGATCATCGGCGACGGCGACGAAGCCAGCGATACCCCGAGCCCATCCAACGGATATCACAGTGGTATTGAAGCTCAACCCGATGTCACAAAATGGGTCCAGATTGACCTCGGCAAATCGGTAACTGTTGAGAGTTTGCGCCTGCTCCCCGCCCGCCCGACAGACTTCCCCGATACACCCGGATTCGGGTTTCCTGTTCGGTTCACGATTGCCGTTTCTGATGAGCCGCTATTCACTTCCCAAACCATTGTGGATGACCACTCCGGCGCGGACTTTGCCAATCCCAAAGATAAGCTTTACGTGGTCGACCTGCACGGCGTTAAGACGAGATATATCCGAGTTCAGGCAACCCGCCTCTGGCCCCGGACCAACGATTACATCTTCGCGCTGGCAGAAGTCCAGACATATTCCGGCGGTACGAACGTTGCCCGCGGCAACGTGGTAACAGCAAAGGATTCCATTGAACAGGGTCGATGGAGTACAAAGTTTCTTACAGACGGTTGCGATAGTCGACATGCTTTCGGGATCTCGTCATACGCCGTTGTTCCGCGCATGTCGAGGACTGTTCAACTTCTCTCTCGTGGGGATGTGGAGAGTCCGATCGCGCCGGTTGAACCCGGGTCGCTCTCGTGCGTTGCCGGTATGGATGCCAACCTCGCCGTAAAAACCAGTGAACCAGAAGGCGCTCGGCGACTGGCGCTGGCAAACTGGATTGCTGACCCCAAAAACTCGCTTACATGGCGCTCCATTGTCAATCGAGTCTGGCAGTACCACTTCGGCAAAGGGATCGTGGATACACCTAACGATTTCGGTCGAAATGGCTCCGCCCCCACGCATCCGGAACTGCTTGATTGGATGGCGAACTGGTTTGCAAGTAACGGACAGTCTATCAAGAAACTTCACAAGATGATCGTCATGAGCAGCGCCTACATGCAGAGTTCATCGCCAAGCACGGCCTCGCTCAAACTCGACTCCGACAACAAATTCCTGAGCCGAATGAACCGGCGACGATTGGATGCGGAAGAGATTCGTGATTCGGTGCTAACGGTTAGCGGCAACATGAATCTGGAAGCCGGTGGGCCGGGATACGATCTGTTCCGGTTCAAGGATGATCACTCCCCCATTTATGATTTCGCAGATACCTCCAAAATGAACGACCCCAAAACGTTTCGGCGGACCATCTATCGCTTCATCGTGCGCAGCGTGCCCAATCCATTCCTTGACTGTCTGGACGGCGCCGATCCCAACATTAATACACCCGTCCGAAATACCACGATGACGGCGTTACAGAGCCTCGCACTCTGGAACAACCCGTTCATGATCGGGCAGGAAGCCGCCTTTGCCGGGCGAATCCGTAATCAGTCTCCCGATGTTTCCAGACAAATCGCCTGCGCATACGAACGTGCCCTAAATCGCGCTCCAACTTCGCACGAATTAGAGCTTGCCAAGGCGTACATCCAGAAGAACAATCTGGAGAGTTTCTGCCGAATCCTGCTCAATACCAGTGAGTTCGTTTTCATCGACTGACCCTCAGATTCGGCCCGCTTGCAGGATGTAACGAAGCGCATATGGAATTCTTCAGCATCAACTTCGGATAGGATTTTTATCACAGATGATTGCACCCAGAATCACGTCAAACCCTCCCGTCAATCGGCTTCGCGGCAACCTCCCCAAAATCGGAATCAGACC
>JBDUAM010000458.1:0-3169 GCA_040004655.1 Chthonomonadales bacterium
ACGTTCATTACGTCATATAAGACGGCCACATATCCATCTAGTAACTGGATTTGACTACCAAAACAGAAATTAGTTCATATAGATTAAGGAGTATTGCGAATTACCCAGTAGATGCAAGTAATTCGCAAGTCGCCATGCCCATATAATCTGGTCGGTCACCTGCATTTGCATGAATAAATGACTTAACAATCTTTCCATCATTTAGAAGAAAAATTCCTGGCATCTGCATGCCATCGCCCATTAATTTCCCCTGCCCATGGCCGGCTTTGAGTGATCTCAAACCTTGTAGCAATGCCGCGGGTCCAAAAAGCTGTATAATGCTGCCTCGATGAAGGTTAAACGCCTCGTACAATTGCTTGGTCGGATCTGAAAAGCGAGAGACATCCTCCAAATCATAACTCGCGAAGAAGGGCTTTGCCTGTGCTTCTGAACCCATATGAACAAATGCTATTTGCGCTTCAGCCTCAATGCCGTATCTCATTTTTGCGATGTCAGCAACGGCCTCGCGACAAAAGGTGCAACCCAGATGACGCAAAAAGACGACAAGCAAGGGTTTTGTATTCGAAAGCGATTTTAGGGAGTTTCCATACTGATCTAACACTTCGGAAATCGTGAATTTATAATCTGCTTTGTTCTTTTCCAACTTACGCTCCTGAATAATTGTTTCAAATTATCGTGTGTTGGGACTAATACTCGTGATCGATTTGCCATGGATCTCCGCCTGTTTGGAGAGCTTCTCCATGACACCGCCGGGTCGAATGGAGCCCACCAATATCTCATCCGCGAGTGCAAAGATGATCTCATCGCGGATCTGGTTGTTGCGATTAATCCCGTGTTCGCGAGGGAGGAAGGGCGAAATCACCAGATTGTCAACTAGGTTGAATTTTGGGCTCCAGATGTTTGCTAACGTGAAGAGATTTCTACTCAAATCATCACCAAAGGCCTCGACTATCCCACGATCAAGTACGAAGCAGATTTGCCCGCCGTTCCGCATGGCCGCCAGCGCAGGGCGCTGATAAGGCATTCTGTTGTGCCCCGTAATCAGAGTTCGATGATCTTGAACGCGATTTGCAACAGCATCATCCGCGGCAAACAGAGCCTGTTCTGGTGCATTGTTGCTGTTGGCCGCCATCATGGTTGGTTGGGAGAGAACGTTCAGGTTGCCATAAACAAATAGAAATGGCGGCGGATCTGACATGCAGGTGGTCAATCGGGCTGGATAGAGGAGGTCGGCCGAAGTCAGCAGACCTACTCCGGCCCCTTGAAGACCGTTGGCTGCCTTAGATGCAGACGCAATTAACTCGGGAGTTACCGCCAGTATGCGTTCGGATTGAGTTTCAGAGAGCCGATACTCTTTGCATAGCGTCAGCTGATCAAGTCTAAATATCTCCGCGTTGGTTCGACCCGTAATTCGATGGTGGTGAAGAAACTGCCCGATACCAGTTCTGCCCATCCCGGGGATTTCCCCGAGGATGAGCAGGAGCGACATGGTATCGAGTTCAAGCACTGAACTTGCCTATCGAATGCCGAATGCGTCGTAGAAGAATTCCATCATGCGGTCAAAGTTGACGCCGCTGTGTCCTTGATCTGGGCCAACCTGCACTTCAAAGGACTTACCAGCCCGCTGCAACGCGCTGATAAGCTGCATAGAGTTATTGGGGTGTACGTTATCGTCCGCGGTGCCGTAGTAGATCAGCAGTCGACCCTTTTTGTCTTTCGCATAGGTCATGGCGGAACCGAACTTATACCCGTCGGCATTCTCTTCCGGGAGCCACATGTATCGCTCCGTGTAGATGCTGTCGTAATGGTTCCACGCCGTCACCGCGCTCGATGCACTAGCAGCCGTGAAGACGTCGGGGTACCGGAGTAAGCACATCGCGCTGGCGAATCCGCCGTAGGAAGTGCCGTAAATGCCAATCCGATTTCCGTCGACATAGGGTCGCTCTCTTAATACCATAACACCTGCTGCTTGATCGTCGATCTCCGGTCCGCCGAGGTGCAGATAGAGCTGATCGAGCAGACGCTTGCCTCGTCCGCTAGAATTTCGACCGTCAAATGCGGCAACGATGAATCCAAGGTCGCATGTGGAACTTGGGGCGGCAAAAGTCTCTGACACACTGGAAGTTGCAGGTCCGCCATAGACCAATACAAGCAACGGGTACTTCTTCTTGGGATCGAAGTGCGAAGGATACGAGATCGTTCCCCAGCAGGTCTCTATGCCATCGATGGATTTGTACGGGAAGACCTCAGCGGGCTGATATCCCTGATCAGTAAACGCCGTGATATCGCTTGTCGCGATCTTCAAGAGAACAGTGCCGTCGGCCTTCACTACGCGGGTAGCCGGAGGAGAATTGTGGGTTTGAATGACATCCACGAATTCTGAGCCGTCGGGTGAAAGGCTGACCGTGTGGTTGAAGGCGGGATCAGTCATGCGAACCTCGCCCTTGCCGTCCAATCCAACCCGGTGGAGCTGCATCTTCATGTGATTATCACCATCGCGCGCCATGTAGTACATGACGTTCTTGTCCTCTTCTAAGCGCACGATGGTGGCGACCTCTGCCTGCAAGTTGGTGATTGTAGCAATGAGCTTGCCCGAAACGTCATAGAGGTAGAAATTGTGGAATCCATTTCGCTCGGAGCGTAAGATGAACCGTTTGCCGTCCTTTAGCCATCTAATCTGGGGGCTATTCTCCGTCCAGCTTGCGGGCCAATCCTCTCGAAAGATCAGTCGAAGTGTCCCGGTATTCGGATTGGCGGCGACATACTCCATCGAATTCTGTTTGCGGTTGGTGCGATGCATCAGAAGCTCAGAGCTATCGGGCGTCCACGAAATTCCGTAGACGTAGTGACCGACGGAATCGTTCGTGAATGGCTTGCCGTCGCGGATGTCCATGCGAGTCGATTTTTTCGTTGCAACGTCGTAAACGAAGACATCTACAATAGGATTCGGCTTACCAGCCTTGGGATAGGGTTCCGTGTAGGTATCGCTCTGCAGCGCGAGTTGTTTTACCTGAAGGGGATAGTCAATTACGTTGCTCTCATCAAATCGGTAGTAGGCAATCTTCTTGCTGTCTGGCGACCACCAGAATGCGGACGATTGAAATAGTTCTTCGCCATAGACCCAGCTCCCGATACCGCTTTTTGTGCGAGCTTTCTCGTTACCATCTGT
>JBDUAM010000497.1:0-10656 GCA_040004655.1 Chthonomonadales bacterium
GTGGGACTGTGGTTGCGCCCGAGGACGGGCGCGCTCCGATTCAGTTTGTTGTACCAAACTTTTTGACAAGAAGATAGTAACCGGAGCGAGGGCGTCCCCGCCCGCACCGAGAGACTCACGACACATGCCGTGGGACTGTGGTTGCGCCCGAGGACGGGCGCGCTCCGATTCAATTTGCCGCACCAAACTTTTTAACAAATACAACGTTTTCGGAGCGCGGGCGTCCCCGCCCGCACAGAGTGACTCACGACACACATGCCGTAAGGTTGTGGTTGCGCCCGAGAACGGGCGCGCTCCGATTACTCGCTCGTTAACGAAGGATCTGCATGTGCGTCGCGTCAAGTCGACGGGTTGGTTCGATCCTCCCAGCTTTAGCAAACTCTAAAACTTTAAGATGATCTGCAATCGATAGATGGTCAAGCGCTCTCCGAAGGTCCGAAAAAATAATATTGTTGGTCTTGATGCGACTCCACGTACAATGACATTGTTATTGCCCTTTATACAATCTAATGAACTTGTAATCCACGCCCGTAAACCCAAAAAGCAGGACTTCACAGCCCATCAACCGAACCAATCTCTGCACTCATCCTCACCCAAATACACACCACCGAGGCCCGAATTGTTTGTTACCCGCCTGACCTGTTTTGCCTGCGGACTCACCTACCCGCACTCGCAGCCCATCAACCTCTGCACCTGCGGAAAGCCGCTCCGAGTCGACTATGACCTGGAAGCCGTCGGGAAGGCCGTTAAGCCTGCCGATCTGATTGGTCGACCCGCAAACCTCTGGCGATACCGCGAGGTTCTGCCGCTTCCGTTTGATGTGGAACCGCCAACCCTCGGCGAAGGATTCACGCCGCTTCTCCCCGCCGATTCGCTTGGCGGGAGCCTCGGACTAAACGCCGGAAGCCTTTTGATCAAGGATGAGGGAGTCAACCCGACGGGTAGCTTCAAAGCGCGCGGGATGGCGGTCGCGGTAGCGATGGCGGCGCAGATGGGTCTCAAGAAATTGGCCGTGCCCTCCGCGGGCAACGCCGGTGGAGCGCTCGCTGCGTACGCCGCACGATGCGGAATCGAGGCGCACATCTTCATGCCGAAAGACGTCCCCGCCGCGAACATTCTGGAGTGCCAGATGGCCGGCGCGCACGTCACCCTGGTCGACGGACTAATCACCGACTGCGCAAAGATCGTGATGTCGCGCAAGGAGGAGATGGGCTGGTTCGACATGAGTACGCTCAAGGAGCCGTACCGCGTCGAGGGCAAAAAGACAATGGGCTACGAGATTGCGGAACAGTTGGGCTGGGTTCTGCCAGATGTAGTGCTCTACCCCACGGGCGGCGGCACGGGACTGGTGGGCATGTGGAAAGCATTTGATGAGATGGAGCAACTCGGGTGGATCGGCGCAAAGCGACCCCGTATGATCAGCGTGCAGGCATTCGGCTGCGCACCCATCGAGCAGGCGTTTCACAAAGGGCTTGACCATGCGCCGGAATTTGAGAATGCATACACGGTCGCGGCGGGACTTCGCGTTCCAAAGGCCATCGCTGATTTCGTGATGCTGGATCTTTTGCGCAAGAGTGGCGGAACGGCCATCAGAATTCACGACAAGGAACTGATTGCCAACGCGCGGGAAATGTCCGCTGCCACAGGAATCTGCTCTGCGCCAGAGGGCGGGGCTTGCCTCGCAGCACTAAAGCGATTGATTGCAGATGGCAAAGTGAAAGCAAACGAGAAGGTAGTCCTGTTCAACACAGGCACGGGCGTGAAGTACGCAGAGGCGTTTGCAGCCTTCCCTGAATAAATTACTTTACTTCCCTCATGATCATTGAAGGTCTCCTCCGCGAGAGATCAAAGTCTCTGGGGCGGGACTTCATGCGCGGTTTCAAAGTCACCTTTATCTTTCGGTCCCAGATGATCTGGCGAGCGATCTTCGGCCAATCCTGACTCTGGCCATTCCAGCGTGTGTTGGCGACTTTTACGAGGTAGGGGGTTGCCTCATCCAGCCGGTCAAGAGTAGCGAGTGTTCGGCCCAGTTTCGCGTTCGTCTCGGTGGTATCCGTATTGCCAAGCTCCACCAGCGCCTTCTTGTAGAAATCCACCGCTGGCAGATACTCCTTGCGTAATTCGTGCATCTCGCCCACCGTGTCGAGGATATTTCCGCTGGTCGGATTTATTTTTAACGCATGTTCAGCGGCATCCAGCGCTTCGTCCATTCTGTTCTGACCAGACAGCGCATAGGCCAAATCGTTGTAAGCGTCGTCCTTTCGCAAGCCCGACCCGGGCGTCTCCGTCACCTCCCGAAACGACTTCTCGGCGTCCACAAATCGACCTGCGTTGAGATCTCGCATGCCAACCTGATAGGGGTTTTCGCGCTCTGGTTGAGTGAAGGAAGGTAAGGATAGCTGCTTGAATTTCGCCTTACCAGATAGCAGTGGCCACATCATCACTATGGTCGCGCCAAACATCGCCGCCCAGAACGAACGAGTAATCATTTTGTGGGTGGAACTTGAGGCCGGCTGAATGACCCGCTGTTCCCGCCGAATGGGAATGCCAAATTGATCACGCAGGTCCGCAGCTACTTCCTCCAGCGACTTACCAACAGCCAATCCGTTCAAGCAAACCTTCTGGTTGACTGCCCGATGGACCAGGTAGAGGTTGGATGCCAGCTCCTGTTCGCCATAAGCATTCAGGGTCTGCTGATTGAGTAGAAGCAGGTCCCAGCCTTCGCGAACGGAATGCTCGGCAACACTCACGCCAAATGGTCGAACTGTCTTTATAGTGACAATTCCCGATTCGCGATCCAGTACAACCGTGGTACTCCATCGCAGTGCGCAGAAACAGATTATCGCGGTGAGGGCAGCGAGTCCGGCTGTGGGCCATCGGTGAGGGTCGTCAGAATCCATTGCCGCAAGAACAACCAGACTGCTCGCCGCAGACAAGAAGACCACGATCCGCAGACCTGTGGAAATATTTTGACTGCGACCGATTACAATGGGCATAGAAGGTTGTTGGTAGATCGGGTTCATCATCGACTCACAAATTCGATTACGGTAAATCACTTTCGTTTATAACAGGATGGTTGCTTATTCGCCCGCGAATCTCCTGCAAAGTCACTATCGTAATATGTAGTTACAATAGTTTGACGATTCAAAATCATGATGCTGATACGCGCTCAATTGCATGCCCGCACGGTTTCGGGTTCTGATGGTACAATTATTTGCAGCAAACACATTATTTAGTGAGGGTATAGATGGGGCAATTTGTCTGGGTAAACGGTAGTCTGGTCGATTCGGAGAAGGTCATGCTAAGCATTTATGACCACGGCTTTCTCTACGGGGACGGCGCTTTTGAGGGAATTCGGGTCTACAACAAGCGCATTTTCCGCCTTCAGGAGCACGTCGACCGTCTCTACCGATCCGCTCGAGCCCTCGCCATCGACCTCTCGATTTCTAATGAAGAATTCTTCAAAGCTGTACTCTTGACGGTGACGCAGAACAAGGTCAGGAGCGGATATATTCGCGTCTCGATCTCCCGAGGTGTCGGACTGGGGCTCGACCCGAATTCCGTTAAGACCAACGCGACTATCATTATTTCCACGGAGCAACTTCGGCTCTACCCGCAGGAGATGTACGACAATGGGCTCAACGTGATTACAGCATCCACGCGCGTCCCGCCGAGCGTCTGCATCGATCCGCAGATCAAGTCGCTGGGTCGATACGTCAACAATATCACCGCCAAAATGGAAGCCAATCGAGTGGGCGCCGGCGAAGCGCTCATGCTAAATATGGAGGGCCGGGTCGCAGAGGCGACGGGTGACAACATCTTCATTGTACGAAATAGCGCCCTCGCCACCCCGCCGACCAGCGAAGGAGCTCTGCCCGGCATCACGCGCGCCACGGTGATGGAGAGCGCGGCTGCGTTGGGAATTCCCTGCACCGAAGCGACCATGACGCTCTACGACATCTACAACTGTGACGAAGCCTTCCTCACCGGAACCGCAGCGGAGGTCATCCCCATGGTGCGGCTGGACGGTCGACCTATCGGCGATGCCAGGCCGGGTCCCATCACGCTCAAGTTGATCGCAGCGTTCCGTGCGGATACGGCCGTCAACGGACCCACTTGGTAACTGGACAATCGAGTGGCCGATAAACCTCAGGACGTCGCTGGCGAACAGGTCGGCGACGCCCTTCAGTTTTACGAGTTCATGGAGTCGCATGGCGAAGAGGGCAGGCGCCTGCTCCAGAAGAGCAAATGTGATCGCTGCGGGCTCACCTATCCCGACTTTTTGAAGATCGGGCTCGTGGGCTGCACAAAGTGCTACCAGACCTTTCGCCCTGCCATTGAGGCTGCTCTGGTCATTCTCCACCAATCTTCAGCCGTGCCTGCCGGCAAATAGAGTCGCACCCTTGATGCAGCTTCCCGAAAGAGATTCACACTGAACACCTCGATTCAACCGCCGCTCTGGATCTCCGCAGAGGGTCCGTTTCACGACGTCGTGATCTCGACCCGATGTCGGTTGGCGCGAAATCTGGCCGCCTATCCCTTTCCGTGGCGAGCCAACGAGCGACATCTACGAGACTCAGCACGCGACATTCTCGACGCCGTCGCCCGGTCGTCAGAAGTATTGGACCGAACCCGGGCGCTGCATCGGCCCTCGCTGACCGAAAAGACAACCGAGAGCCTGCTCGACTGGCGACTCGTAAGTCGCGAGTGGGTCGCGTCGGGGGAGCATCGGTGGTTAATTCCTGATCTAACAGGTCACTCTTCGCTAACAACTCACGAGGAAGACCACATCAGAATTCAGACCATCCTCCCCGGCTTCCAACCCGCAGAAGCGCAGGCAAGCGCCGCAAGCGTAGAGGCCGCCCTCGCTCCCATTCTCCCATTCTCCCACTCCCCCACTCTGGGCTTTCTGACCACTTCCCTGACAAACGTCGGCACCGGCATGCGACTCAGCGTATTCGTCCATGCGCCGGGACTGGAAGCGCACGGGAATCTGCCGAGCATTCTTCGTGGAGCCAGAAGCCTCGGATGCGCGGTAAGGGGATTATTCGGCGAGGGAAGTGCGGTAGAAGGCTCGCTCTACCAGATATCCAACTCGACCACTTTTGGCAACACCGCCGAGGAGACCGTCTCTCGTCTGCTACAGGTCGTGCGATACCTCATCACCGCCGAGCGCGGCGCGCGCAAGCGTGAGTTCGGTACGCCGGAAGGCCAGAGCAAGCTGACGGCCGCAGTCAAGAAGAGCCTTGAAACCATCGGGAGGGAAGACGCCACCCCATCCCAACTGCTGGCGCACGTCTCCGTGCTGCGATTGGGAGCATCAGAAGGTTTGCTCGCCGCCAAACTGACCGACACCTCAGCCTGGCTGGCAATTGCAGGTGCATCCGGGTTCGCCCCGGGCACGGCGGATACAGAACGTGGTCGTTTTGAAGCCGTCCGCCGGACCGCCGCGCTTCGACAGGCGTTGCGGGTCCATTTGAAATAGCCGGAAATCACGCAATTTCTGGCACCATTTGTCATAATCATCATTATCTGTTTTATCAACGGTGCTTTCAGCGGACATTGGGGGTAGCAATCTCATGTGGCAAAAATATTCGGAACAAGCGGGAGAGGCAACTTACTATGCGCTGGCTGAAGCACATGCGCGCCGGTCGAATAGCGTTTCTCCAGAACACCTGCTTCTCGGTCTGATCCATGTTGAAGGTAGTGTTGCCGTTGGTATCCTGGATCGACTGGGAGTTAGTACGGGCCGAATCCGCGCCGAATTAGAACCACAGATTATTCCGGGAACGGACGCAATCGCTCAAGAGGCGCAATTAACACCGGACGCCAAGAGAGTAATCGACCGGGCATATCACGAAGCAATAACCGAAGACGCACTGCAAATCGGTTCGGAGCACATTCTCCTGGGACTCCTTGGGGAAGATGGAATTGCTTGTCGGGTACTTACAAAACTTGGTGCAGACATTGATGGTATTCGGAGAGTGCGGCAGCCGGATCGGGCATAGAGAATGAAGTCGCATTTCTCATACTGTTTGAAGAATATGTAAAAATGCTCATACCGTAATCTATAAGTGATTTGGAGGGATTCTATGAAATCACCGTTTAGTTATGTTTCATTTGGCAAGCAAAATGGTCTTGCGTGGTACGGAGTGAAATTCCTTTACCTGACGTTTCCAAAGACAGGTTTGGTTGAAGACTGGGAACCCCTGTTACTCGAATCAGATAATGGTGTAACTGATTACATGCTATGTGAATTGGCGGTGCGGCTCTGCTCGGAAAAGTTGAGAGACGTAATTAGTCAAAACCTTGGACCTAATGACGCTGTGCAATGGCTCCCGGTTACTGTATCCGCCAAAGGCAGTTCATTTGACTACTATATTATGCATTTTCCAAATCCTGTGGATTGCCTTGACATGGAACGGTCAATAATTGTAAATGGGGATGATGTTGCCCGACCAGTCTTTCAATCGTGGATGCCTGGAGATCACAGAATTTTTACCTATCTCGGCGCCAAGAATTTGCCGTGGTATGTTGTTCCAAATGTCAAAAAGGTTTTCCGGAAAGAGGAATGCACGGGTCTTACTTATGAACCAGTGTTGATGGCGAGTTCATTAGAGTAGTCTTAATTTTTTTGGCCATGAAATAGGAAGTATTCCAGCTAACATAGCAGGACAAGAAAGGTGGTCCGGCGTTTTCCCTGATTGCTCATCGGTTACGGTAATTTAGTCACGTTTAAAAGTCCTTAGCTTTAATCTTGAACATTCGGCCATCTGCATGGTGCCAAACGATGCCCTCCATATCTCCTGACCCATAAAGGCTTTCCCTGGGGAAATATTGTTTGAGACCCTCAAAATCAATTGGAACATCGCCCATAGCCGGTGCTTTGCCCAGGCTGAATAGCATTACACGATTACCAACCATATTCAAAGGGTTTCCCTGAATATTTTGTCCATTTGCTTCACCGCTCCATTCGCCGTCAGGAATATCTGACAAATCGGTATTTCTGGCAGCGTCCCATATCCACTTGTCGCTTTGATCCAACTCGTCACCGTCAACATACCAGGGCTCTACAATACCTTTAGCCTTTTCAATCTTGGAAGGATTACGACGTTTTTCTAACCGTACTAGAGTGTGGTTACGAACGGTAAGACGTACATTTGTGCCGTCTACTTTTTCAGTAGCAATACACTCAGAAAGCAATTCTGCCGTTACGCAATCTGAGTATCTGTCAATTACCTTGCGGTTTCCGTCCCAGTCGCGTTCAAATATTGTAAGTATTTTGTTCATAATTCCTCGTTAATGTGTAGTGGGTCAGACAAGGATTCAGAAGCTTCCGATAAAGCTCGTCGGCTATCTGTTTCCGAATAATTTCAAGGTTACCAAGAGTAGCTACAATACCGTCACCCAAACAGATTATACAGCAATTTGCTTTCGCGAACGACCAAATATTCAGGATGCCAACGACGTGATATCTGATAATGTTCATATTAAACATGGGATGCGATTCACCCAAACAAGGACTTTAGCCATCCTCTCTGTCCTGGTATTCTATTGTTAAGTCTCCTAGATAGGTTAACTATTCTGTGACAAAGATCTCCTTCAGAGATACCTCGGTGGTCGAACATAACTACAATACGGTATGGAGCGAACTGAAAATCAGCGCTCTTCTCCGTGCCATTAAGAATATTACGAAGTCGCAACAATATCTGAACTGTGCCCTCTTGGTTATCCTCTACACACCGGTTAGCAATTTCAGCTTCGTTAAAGTTGACCGTTAAATCCCTAATAATGGAATCAAGGATTTCAATCTCACTGCTAAAGTCGTCTTTTTTGAACATTTACGCCTCCTGAAAAGATCACTTATCGCTTTCGTTGGTCTTTCCACTTAAATCATCTGACAGTTTCATAATATCTCTTTCAATATTACCGCCGTTAATCCCACTCATGTCAAAGAATCTAACTAATAGCCAGTCAGCAAAATTGAAGTCATCCATTGGGGCCCGACCTAAAATAATAGATTTTAGATGACTCAGCATATTGCTCCATTTCTGCGCTGAAATTGGCGTCCAACCAGCCTTGATTTCAACTGGATCAAGCTCAGAATTCAATTTCTCAAGGATGGCATCAATGCGAGCTACTAATTCTGGTGCGTCTGGAAACTCGTACATTTTCTCAGTTCCCTTCTTTCGAATGTGAACAAATTCGGTGCAGACTTAATAGTCACCCTCATTGGTTCTTCCACTTAGGTCACGCGCCAATTTCATAATATCGTTTTGTATATTTCCACTGAGAAGCCCACTGGCGTCAAAATATCGAATTAATTGCCAGTCGGCAAAATTGAAGTTACCCATTGGGGAATGTCCCAAGATAATGGATTTTAGCTCATTCAGCAACTTGCTCCATTTCTGCTGTCTATCTGGGGTCCAACCACACTTGATTTCAACTGGATCAAGTTCAGAATTCAATTTCTTAAGGATGGCATCAATGCGAGCTACTAATTCCGGCGCATCTGGAAATTCGTACATTTTCTCAGATCCCTTCCGTCGGCAAGAAATCAATTTAATTGAAATCTCATCCTTGCATTGCGTTGAAACTGTAACCAATTGTTGCATACCCGACGATTAGACTTTGGATTGCAAGTTCTTTACGGGATATGAGGCATGTTTACCGCTTAACTTAACTATGGCAAGGCCAGTTGCAATTTGCCTTCGCGAACGTCTAAACAAATAGGTCGAAAATAAATCTCGATCTCACAAACAACTCTCGATTCCCCACCGAGGGAACTAATCGACTGCCCCCAGCCGAATATCCAAATACACCATCAATCTGAGCGCGAAACATAGCATCACCGTGCTCAGACGTGTTATACTCAAGTACACGAAGTAGTCTTTCTGCCCACAACCATCGGCGCCGATGTTACAGCCCATGAACGTGAAGCAGAGGAGGAAACCATAAATGTGGCAACGATTTACAGAGCGGGCGCGTCGAGTAGTATTTTTCGCGCAAGAAGAAGCAGGCCGACTGGGGGAGAATTACGTCTCCACAGAGCACCTGCTCCTCGGCCTCGTCCGTGAGAACGATAGCGTAGCAGCCAGAATTTTGGATCGACTCGGGGTCAGCCTCGGGCGAATCCGATCTGAGATTGAACGACAGGTTACGCGTGGCGACGGCCGACTCGGTCAGGACATGCAGCTCACCCCGCGCGCCAAACGCGTGATCGACCTCGCATATGACGAGGCCCGACAGCTCAGCAACAACTACATCGGCACAGAACATCTGCTTCTCGGTCTCATTCGAGAGGGCGAGGGCCTTGCCGGACGTGTGTTGGCCAAGCTCGGCGTGGATCTGGAACGCACGCGACGCGAAGTGATGTCGCTACAGGATACCGATAACACCGGCGCTCCCGGCGCAACACCTGCACCCGGTAGAACACAGAGATCCAAAACGCCGACCCTCGACGAATTTGGTCGCGACCTGACTGAGCTTGCTCGAACCGAGAAGCTCGATCCAGTCGTTGGTCGCCAGACGGAGATCGAACGCGTCATTCAGATCCTTTCCCGCCGAACCAAGAACAACCCCTGCCTCCTCGGAGAGCCGGGCGTTGGTAAGACGGCCATCGCAGAAGGTCTGGCTCAGCGAATCATTCAGGGAGACATTCCCGAGACGCTGAAGGACAAACGAATCGTTTCGCTCGACCTTGCTGGACTGGTCGCGGGTACCAAGTATCGCGGTGAGTTTGAAGAGCGCATGAAGCGCGTGATGGACGAAGTGCGCAAGGCATCTGGAGAGGTTATTCTCTTTATCGATGAACTGCACACACTCGTCGGCGCAGGCGCGGCGGAGGGGGCGATTGACGCCTCTAACATCATGAAGCCTGCCCTTGCACGCGGGGAACTACAGTGCATCGGCGCGACCACCAATGACGAATTCCGAAAATACATCGAGCGGGATGCAGCGCTTCAGCGACGCTTCCAACCGGTTAAGGTCGCCGAGCCGTCCGAAGAGGAGTGCATCGAAATCCTCAAGGGTCTGCGAGATCGATACGAGCAGCACCATCGCGTGAAGATCACCGATGAGGCTCTCGACGCCGCATCGCGACTCGCAAACCGATATATCACCGACCGATTCCTGCCAGACAAGGCTATCGACCTCATTGACGAAGCCTCGTCCCGCGTTCGACTGCAGTGGGCCATGCCTCCAAACGATCTTCGCAAGAAGAAGGCGGAGCTTACAACCATTCAGAAAGAGCTGCAGGACGCCATGGCAGCCAACAACCAGTACGACATGATCTCGGAGATGCGGACCAAGCAACAGTTGCTTGAGGCCGAAATAGATGAGATGGAACTCGACTGGAAGGCCAAGCGCGAAGCCGTTGACCGAACAGTCGGCGAAGATGAAATCGCTGCCATCGTTCAAAGTTGGACGGGTATCCCGGTCAGTCGACTGGTCGAAGCAGAGACGCAGAAACTCCTCCGAATGGAAGAGGAGCTGCACAAACGTATCATCGGTCAGCACGAGGCAATTGTCGCCGTCAGAATATCGGTGTCTGCATCCCACCGATATTCCACCGCTGGCACTACGGTGCTGATTGGTTCGACGTGCACCGCGATTTCCAATGCCGCTCTCCGCTGGGAAAGTGAGACTTACGCCTGT
>JBDUAM010000413.1:0-10649 GCA_040004655.1 Chthonomonadales bacterium
GACGGATGGCCGCGACTTCCTGGACTATACCCAATCCGGGCGGGAAGAGGCGCACTACGGAGAAGATGCCAATCGCAAGAATCACGATCACCACAAGCACTTCGACCAGCGATATCCCGGCCTGCTTCGACCGATAATATCCGGACTGAGCGGTGTTGCGTTGCATCTCTTCAATTGTCATTACCCGCTCATTCATCGCGGCATCCTGTCGGATATTCATGGGAAGGACATTCCTCGTCAAAGCTGTGTTGCTAAATGTTGGACGATTTCGGCATATGCCATGTTCCTGAATGAACAGGCAGATCAAGGTTAGTTCTGTTGAAACTCAACCTATCCGTGAGCCCAGCTTACTGCCCGAAAATCGATGCGCCAAGCTTGAGGACCAGCGATGCATTTAGCTTTCTGGCAGAGCCACCCATGTTAATTCCGGGGAACGTACCGGTCTTCGCAATAGTCTGGTGCCATGTACAGTAGGTCAAAATCGTTCTGTCGTCCGGCGGAGACTTGTATTTCAACTGGTAGGTGAGGTCATAAGCGCCAGGAGCGCCGGTCCAGTCCGTTCCATAAGTTCTTGCAAAGATGCCTGGCACCGGTTTGAGCGTCGACGGATCGATAAGCGGGGAAATGTCATACGAGTCCCACTTGTAGAAATACTTCCGCTGTCCCGCTAACGCTCCTTTTGTGTAGCAATCGTAAGTGAGTCCAGTCGTTGGTTCCGTTCCACAAAGGGGCTGCAGAACATCGCCAATGTACTCATGCACGTTTCCTGCATTCGGCCCACTGGTGTAAACTGGCCATGCTACAGGCCGAGGCGGGAAAACAGCTGCCGTGACAATGTTGCCCGGGGTGGTTGAAGACTTGAGCGTGTTTGGGTTATCCGGGCATCTGAAGACATTACTGTCCTTGATCTGCTCGGCATACATAAATCCATTGATAATCTTAGTAACACCTACAACAGGTAATGCTCCACCCGTATACGGTACCCCGGTCGAATTGCCAGCACCGTCAGCAATCTCGGCATAACCCATTAAGGCTTCAGGATAAGATCCTTCATCAGCTTTATAAACAGTAGCAGAAACCCAGAGCTGATGTAACTTGGAGAGACAGTCAGTGGCACGCGCAGATTCTCGCACGGTTCCAGCTATTGGGAAGAGAATCGCCGCCAGAATTGAAATTATCGCAATAACCACAAGCAACTCAATTAAAGTAAAGCCGCTGGTTCGGGATGACGATCTGATCTTCATTTCCATGTTTTATGCCAACCCTTATCGTTGCGTTTAACGCGCGAAAACTGTGACGTTCATCATAAATCGAGTGTGACATGGTTCACAAATTCGCAATCCAGTCACAATCAGTCCGACTGCAAGAATTGACCAGATGTTCCCGACCCTCCCGACTATCCAGTCGCTACGGTCCTTCAGGCGATACTCAAACCATCTCGTTTTAATTCTACACCGCGTAGAAGGATACCTTCCTCTTCGCTTTTCTACTACCTTAAATGCCTGTCAGGTTGCTTTGAACTCATTGCAGCCCTACAAAATAGAGATACCAACGCAGAAATGGCTCGCCAAAAAACATTGACGCCAGGGCTCCCATGACCATAAACGGACCAAATGGAATGTGCGTGGGTCCCGGCTTCCAATCGTCCGCTTCGTCCAGCAGTTCAGGTTCGCCACTGAAGAAATGGTGCCACTTCTCAGCTCCGGGAACCTTCATTTTGGCGAGCGCATTTGCAATCAGGTCAAGAAACAGTATGTACGCGCCGCTGCTCCACCAGGGATATCCAGGACCTTCATATATTTCTTCCGAAGAATCGTCCTCGATATACTCTTCTGCAGGCTTTTTCACAAAAATTGCGATTCCAATTCCAATGACCGCGCCAGCGCACACGGCGAAGAAGAAGGAGAGCATCGCGAGACCGATGGGCAAGACCGCGCCAATGGCTCTAGCGAGCTTGACGTCGCCGTCCCCCATCGCCTCTTTTCGAAACAATGCCAACCCTAGCGCCTGAATCATGAAGAAGACGCCAGCGCAGGCCATCGCACCCAATATCGATCTCGGCATCCATCCCCACAGGAGAGCATGAGCAGGATTGTGTGTATAGGTGCCAATTGCGTCCGCAAGAATCCCAACGATCAGCCCGAACGTGTTCAGTTGATCTGGAATGATGAAGAGTTCAAGGTCAATGAAGAACGCGGCGATCATGGCTGCCGTGAGCAGACTGTACGCTGCGGCCTGGTAAGTCACCCCGAATTTCCAACCGATGAGAGCAAAGAGTACGGCTGTCAGCAATTCCACGCCGAAATATCGCCAGCTTATCGGCTTCTGGCACCACTTACATTTCGCGCGGAGCAACAGAAAACTAACCAGCGGAATATTCCAACAGAATGGGATTGCAGTATTACAATAAGGACAATGGGAAGGCGGGAGAGAGAGGTTCTGGCTGCGCGGCATTCGCCAGATCACGACATTCAGAAAGCTGCCGATGATCGCGCCGAGGAGAAAAAGGATGATGATCCACATAGAATCTGGTGACAACGCCAAACAATTCTCCCAGAGAACAATTCAGAGGTAAGTAGATTTCTACTTACACCGTTCAGCAAAATGGGCGCCCAGCGAACCGGGCGCCCAGATCAAGTTTAATACACCCGTTTGAGTGCGACTACTTCTCGTCGCCTCCGGATGTCAGGTTCTGAATAACCTGGATCAGTGGCATGAACATTGCGATAACGATAAACCCGACGCACACACCGAGGAATACGATGAGCACCGGTTCGATCGCGGCCGTAAGAGACTGCAGGGTTGCATCCACTTCCTGTTCGTAGAAGTCTGCAATCTTGGTGAGCATCTGGTCGAGAGCTCCAGATTCCTCTCCGATGGAGATCATATGGACCACCATGGGCGGGAACATGCGGCTCTTTTCCAGCGGATCCTTGATGCGGTCTCCTTCTCGAATTCGGGCGCGGGCTTCCATAACGGCTTCGGAAATGATGGTGTTACCCACCGTTCCAGCCACGGTTTCAAGCGCCTGAAGAATCGGTACACCAGAAACAAGCAACGTGCCTAGTGTTCGGGAGAAGCGGGCAAGGGCGATCTTGTGATGAAGTTTTCCGAAAACCGGAACCTTCAGTTTGATTCGGTCAATAACACGTCGACCAATTCTGGTCGTACCGAAATACTTTATCGCGATATAACCGATAAAGATCATCATGATACCGATGTACCACTTGTTCTTCAAGAAGTCGGAGAAGTCGACGAGGACCTGCGTCATCCACGGTAACTCTTTTACACCAAGGTCCTTGAAAAGATCAATAAATTTCGGAACGATGAACGTGCAGAGGCCAACAACGATTCCGACTGCGACCACAACGACGATACAAGGATAAGTAAGGGCCGCTTTAACCTTGCGCTTAAGTTCCATATCCTTTTCAAGGAAGTGGGAGAGTCTCTGAAGGGCTTCTTCAAGCACACCACCGACTTCTCCAGCTCGGATCAATCCGATAAAAAGATTTGTGAAAGTCTTGGGGTACTTTCCCATCGCTTTAGAGAGCGTTTGGCCCGACTCAACTTCCTGTTGGATGTCGAGAATCATTCGCTTCAGCTTTGGGTTCTGTGTCTGTTCACCAAGTACATCGAGGGAGCGCACGAGGGATACGCCAGCGTCGATCATGGTAGAGAACTGTCGGCAGAAAATAGAAAGGTCCGCGAGTTTAACTCGGCCCCATCCTCCACCGGGCTTCTTCTTCCTGGTGTTCGCAGTCTGTTTGAGATCGGTGACGGTAAAGCCCTGCTCTTGCAAGCGGCGCTTTAGAATATCAACGTTCTCTGCTTCGGACGTTCCGGTGCGAACTTGACCGGTCGCATCACGAACTGTATAAGCAAATGTTGCCATTTCTTCCCTCCCTGCGGATAGATACGCAAGTATACACGAATAAGGCCTTCCGGTCAAACCGGCTTAAGGAAGCCTTATGCTCGACTAAATCGTCGGTAGTTCTTACCGACCGCCAGGTCCCGGCATCGTCACCGACCGGATCATCTTCTCGAGTTCCGGTGGGTTCATAGCGCGCTCCATCGCAAGCTCAAAAGTGATGTATCCACGAACGTACGCATCTCTCAGCCCCTGATCCATCGTCTGCATCCCGAGGTTTGCGCTCGTCTGAATCATGGAAGTAATCTGGTGCGCTTTGTTTTCACGAATTAGGTTTCGTACGGCGGGACTTGCGGTCATGATCTCCATAACGCAGCATCGACCGGGCTGATTGGCTCGCGGGATAAGCTGCTGGCAGAGAATGGCCTGCAGGTTATTCGATAGCTGAAGTCGCACCTGCTCCTGTTGCCCGGGGGGAAAGGAGTCCACGATACGTTCAACGGAGGTCGCCGCAGAGTTTGTGTGAAGCGTGGCAAAAACAAGGTGACCGGTTTCCGCAGCGGATACAGCGTTCTGCATGGTTTCAAGGTCACGCATTTCTCCAACGAGGATCACGTCCGGATCTTCGCGGAGTGCAGCTCGCAGAGCATTTGCAAATGTCTTTGTGTCTTGACCGACTTCGCGCTGGTTGATGACACTGAATCGGTGGGAGTGCAGGTATTCAATCGGGTCCTCAATGGTGAGGACGTGAACGCTGCGCTCCGTGTTGATCTGGTTTACCATCGCGGCCAGAGTAGTCGATTTTCCCGAACCAGTAGGACCCGTAACAAGCACCAGGCCTCGAGGAAGTCGAGTCAACTCTTCCAGTACAGCCGGAAGCGATAGGTCTTTCAAAGTAGGAATACGGGCCGGAATTACGCGGAAGGCCATGGCAACATTTCCTCGGTCGCGGTAGACATTCACGCGGAACCGGGAGAGCCGGGCCAACTGATACGAAAAGTCCAGTTCAAAGTGGGTTTCAAATCGCTGAATCTGGTCGTCCGTCAGGATGTCGTAGATCATTCTCTGCGCGTCCTGCGGCTGCACTTTCTCGTAGTTCGTTGGTATAAGTTGACCGTCTACTCGAATAATCGGAGGGATACCCACGGAAATATGAAGGTCAGAGCCACCCTTCTCAACTATCAGACGCAGAAAGTCGTCAATATGAGCATCGTCCAGCAGTTTGGGCCGAGCGGATGCGGCGGGAGTTGGAACTCCGGGAATGGGTATGGGCTGAGTCTGTTCTTCCACGTCTTACCTCCGGACAGATTGGATACTGTCAAATTTGGAACGGTACTATCAACAATTTGGAATCCGCGGTTAACGTTACGCGACGGGAACGAAAATGCGCGCCAGGAAGTATTCATCTTCGCGGCGCGCAGATCGAATTGGGTTAATGGCCAGCGGTAAAGACGACGCGCATGACTTCGTCTGGCGTCGTGATTCCGTCCAGCACTTTCTGCAGACCATCTTCACGCAGTTCGTGCATTCCGTTGGCTTTTGCGGCATCTCGAATATCGTTGAGCGATGCACGTCGAACAATGAGTTCGGCGACTTCGTCGTTCAATCGCATCAAGGAGTAGAGCCCGAGGCGACCCTTGTAACCGGTATGCCGGCAGGTTTCGCAACCCACGCCACGCCAAAGTGTAACTGTCTGGTCCGGCGATTCGGGTTTGAAGCCAAAACGTCGCAGGTCGTTGGCCGGGAACTCGTATGGCTCCTTGCAGTTTGCGCAGACTTTTCGGCCGAGGCGCTGGGCAAGAACTCCGATAACGGTTGCCGAGATAAGGAATGGCTCCACTCCCATGTCGACTAGTCGGATCACAGCAGACGGGGCGTCGTTCGTGTGGAGTGTTGAAAGTACAAGGTGACCGGTAAGCGCCGATTCGATAGCGATTTCAGCCGTTTCAAGGTCACGCATTTCGCCGACCATGATAATGTCCGGGTCCTGTCGGAGGAAACACCTTAGGGCGGCGCCGAAGTTTAGGCCAGCCTTTTTATTTACCTGTACCTGCGTGATACCGCTGAGCTGGTATTCGCAGGGGTCCTCAATCGTAATAATGTTCTTTTCGATGGAGTTAAGCTTATTGAGAACTGAGTACTGGGTGGTCGTCTTGCCCGATCCAGTCGGACCGGTGGAGAGCACCATCCCGTTCGGCTGAATGACCAGTTCTTCCAACTGCGCCTGCAACTCTGCGGAGAACCCGAGTTTATTAAGACCGATCATAACCGAGCTCTTATCTAGAATTCGGCAGACAATCTTTTCGCCAAAGATACTTGGCAAGCAGGAGACGCGGAGGTCGAAGTCCTTATTCTCGAACTTAATCGGAATTCGGCCGTCCTGAGGGATTCTTCGTTCTGCAATATTCATTTCGGCCATAATTTTGTAGCGCGAAATGAGTGGCGGCTGAATATACTTCGGCATGGTCATGGTTTCGTGTAGAACGCCGTCCACACGATACCGAATTCTTAATCCGCGGCGATCTGGCTCGATGTGGATATCCGACGCCCCCTCTTTGATCGCCTGCTGAATAATCGTATTTGCTACACGGATGATCGGGGCTTCTTCGGCCATGGCCGCGCCGCCGTCATCATCATCATCTTTTGATAACTCTCCGCTAGAACCGGCCTTTGCGATGTCTTCTTTCATGAGGGACATCAAGTCGCCACCGCCGCCAGAAGGAGCAGCGCCACCCTTGAGCGGATTCATACCTGTTTTGACGTCCGGCAGAGCGCCGGCAGTGGTGCCACCATAGTGTCGAGCGATTGCGTCTTCAATGGCGGTTGGAGATGCGAGGACCATTTTGACATTACATTTGGACACCATTCTCAGGTCGTCCATAGCATAGGGGTTAGAAGTGTCGGATGCGGCAACCCAGAGAGTGTTGGTAGTATTGTCCTTTTTGACTGGCAGAACGTTGTGTCGTTTGGCGATGTGTTCTGGCACCACGTTTATTGCGCTAGGCTCTGGCGCATGTTTGGTCAGGTCAACAAACCCAAGGCCCATTTCCTGAGCCTTACCCTCATAAACGTCACGATCAGATGCCCAGTTATTCTCAATGATAATCTTGGCAATATCTGTCTTAGACTGCTTTTGAAGGTCTTGAGCTTGCTTCAAATGGTCAGGGGAAATGAATCCTTTTTCGACCATGTAATCGCCCATGCTCTTCCTTGCTATCGCCATGGTTAAACCACCTTGCCTCTCATTTTAGAGATTCGCAACCACATGCAGCCTGCCCACAAAACGGATTAATTATTGCAATCGGCTCCGCTCGAAACATCTGCGGTTTGCAATAATCGGCCGGCATTTCAGCGCGTAATTACCTTAGATTGTTCGACTGTCCCTTAAAATTCCTTCAGCAGTCTGCAACATCACGTCCGTAGGCGGGTCTATACCCGTCCAGATGCGGAAGGATTCGGCTCCCTGATACACAAGCATCGGCAGCCCGTTTACTACTTTGCCACCCGCCGCTTCTGCCTCAATTAAGAGACGCGTACGGTGCGGATTGTAAATCATATCAAGTGTCGTTAAATTCGGGTGAAGGCTGTTTGATGGAATCGGGGGCGCTACATCGACGTCAGGATACATTCCGACCGACGTTGCGTTTACCAGAAATTCCGCCCGAAGTAACGATTTCCGAAATCTCTTTTCATCTCGCGACTCCACAACGTCGACTTCAGTGGATGGATAGTATCGCGCAATATCTTGAGCGAGCGTTTCCGCTCGATCTATTGTCCGATTTACGAGGATGAGACTTGATCCTTCTTTCGCAAGTTGAAACGCTGCGGATCGCGCTGCACCTCCGGCTCCAAGAATAAGAGCGGGCTTGTTGGCACAACAAAATCCTATTTCGGCAAGCGAACGTGAAAGACCTGCTCCATCGGTGGTATGACCCACCAGGCGTCCATCTTCATTTACCACAGTATTCATCGCGCCCACCATTTTGACTTCATCGGTGACTTCATCCATAAATGGAAGAGCGCTAATTTTGTGCGGTATGGTTAGATTGACTCCCCGAATCGAAAGAATTTTGAGACTTCGAATTGCCGGACCAAGGTCCTCCGGCCGGACGGAAAAAGGTATGTATGAGTACGATAAATGTAATGCAGCGATCGCTGCATTATGCATGGCAGGTGAGAGACTGTGCTCTACCGGGAATCCAAAGAGACCGATGAGATTTAGCTTACCGGGCCCGGACATCAATTCTTTTCCTGCTGGACCAACTGACGATGAGACCAGGATAATTGTTCCCTGAGTAGATTATACAGTATTGACAAGGTGTGTGCAATACATATTTCGATGGATTATTACACTCATTTTGGGGGGACGTGTCCCCTGCGTCTAAACCAGGCCATCAGAACATGTTCGGCTGTTCGCGTGATCTTAGTTCCAAAGAACTCTCTTCTGTGCATCGGCTTCACCATGATGGTGTAAACGCCCACTCTGTTGCCACCCAGAATATCCGTGAACATTTGATCACCGACCATTACCGTTTTGGACGGATCAGCGCCCAATTCCTTCATTGCATCTTCAAATCCTTTCTTTCGGGGCTTGAAAGCTCGCTTCACGTAGGGGATTTCCAGTTCTTCACTTAAGGAGACCAGTCGCTTGCCATGTCGAGTATTTGAGACAAGGCAGAGTTTGATTCCTGATGCCTTCAATTCTATTAACCAGTTCCGAACTTCTTCCGTGACATCCATTCCCTGCCAGGTCGTGAGAGTATTGTCAAGGTCAAGCAGAACGCACTCCACTCCGGCTGCCTTCAATTCACTAATCTGAATCTCCACAACGCCCTTGTGACAGAATCGACTGGGACAGAACACCAGCAAACCTTTTGATTTGGACTTAGTTGCCATTGTTCTTCTCCTGAGTACCTGTTGCAGCGTTTTTCTTTTCGGCGCGCAGTTTGGCAACAACTGCATTATGCTCTGCTTCGGATTTTGTAAAGATGTGCGTTCGGTTAGGGCCAGCGACATAGAACAGGTATTCACTCTGCTCCGGATGCAGCGCTGCGATCAACGAAGGCAGCCCTGGCGACGCTATGGGTGCGGGTGGCAGCCCCTTGTGCCGATATGTATTATATGGCGAATTAACCTTCAAATCGGAATAGAGCACTCGTGTCTTATGGTGACCGAGAGCATAGATCACGGTCGCATCAATATCAAGCTTCATCTTCTTGTTTAAACGGTTCTCAATTACCCCGGCGATCTTGGCCCGATCGACATCGACCTCTGCTTCCATCTCAATGAGCGAGGCAATGGTGACGATTTCGTGAAGCGTGTGACCACTTGCTTCGACTTCTGTCTTGTGGGCGTTGTAGAACCGTTCCGTAAAATTGGTCAACATTCTCTGCAACAACGCCTGCGGTGTCTCAGATCTGATAAGGGAATAAGTATCCGGAAAGAGATAACCTTCCCACCCGGTTTTGGGTCGATCAAACGGCACATCGAAATTGGTAGTAGATTTGGGACCAACCATCGCCACGACATCAGTAGCTTTAGTCGCTACTTTTTTGCCCACCATCCGGTCGGCAATCTGCTTGATATTCCAGCCTTCAGGAAAGGTGATGCTTGCCTGTCTACTATCGCTGCTGCCGCCTCGTCGCAGGGCAAGGGCAATCTGTGCCACGGACATCGACGGGCTCAACTTGTAGGTTCCAGATCGAAAGCTCGAAGCATTCCCACGGAAACGCGCATATAGCGAAAACGCGAAGGAGTTCTTGATGATCCCGGCGCTCTCCAGAATATTGCCGATTTTCACGGGTCCGCTGCCGATTGGGATGGTCACCGTCTTTTTGGCCTGATCTTCAGAGAGCGGCTGGAGAGAACCTGCAAACCAGTTGTAAAATCCAATAGCACCGATTGCCACAACGGCAGCTACACCGGCGACAATTATCCCTGCTCGGCTCTTCCCCTTTTTCCTCTTCAACTCGACCTCCTTCGAGTCTCAAGGAAAGTACGGAGAATGGATGCTGCCGCTAAAGAATCGATGGTCTTTTTGCGCTCCTGTCGGTTTTGACCTAATTCAATGAGAGCCTGTTCGGCCTCCCAGGTAGAAAGTCGCTCATCTTCCAGGTGTATAGGGAGATCGGTGAATCTGCGAAGGATGGTGACGAACTCTTCCACTTTTTCCACCTGTCGACCAGAGGAGCCATCCATCATCAGGGGGTTACCAACGACAATCTCGCTTACAGTTTTTTCTTCAATCAGGTTGCGAAGGACGGCCATGTCTTTGCGGTGGCCCTCATTTCGCAGAATCGTCTCTCCGGGCAGCGCAAATGTCTCAGATTCGTCAGAAAATGCCACGCCGATTGTCTTCTCTCCCACGTCTAACGCCAGAATAATCGGCATTGTTCTCTCAAACACATTGGATGAGAATATTCTACCATCCCGTCAATGCGACGTGTCGGCGAATAAATTGTTTTAACTGCAACCGCTCTGTCATCGATGAGGTTCTAAATCGTGGTAATGTGAATATACTTCACGCTGATAAGGATGATTAAGTGAACCTCGAATTTGATGTCGTTGAAAAGCTTGAGCCGATGGCAACAAAGTTCATGGGCGACCACTCGGTGCCATGTTTGTCCGTTGCCTTTGGGTCGGGTAAGGGTCGATTTGCTCATGCGTTTGGGTTCGCAAATGTAGAGACAAAGAAGACAGCGACTGCAGATTCCCGATTTCGCATTGCGAGCATATCCAAACCGATCACCTCTGCCGCGATCTTCAAACTAATCGAAAAAGG
>JBDUAM010000448.1:0-3159 GCA_040004655.1 Chthonomonadales bacterium
CAATCCGCGACTTGGGATGCACTTCAATAAATTTACGGTGGATCGCGGTAAAGACCCGAGTTCCGATACCAACCTGATGCAATTTGATTACCAGAGTTCCAAAACACTGGGATTTGTAACGTCGTATGCACAGACTTCTACAAACAACAAGAGTGATATCACCGCAAAGTCGTTTGGTGCAAAGGGGCTACTAACTCGAGACCTCAATATAGCCGGAAACTATACAGAAGTCGACACGCAGAACGTTGGAATTAAAGCCGTCTCGGATGTCGCTTTGAGCAATGCCAAGCCTATCAACGTCAGCGCCATGGGGCTGAAAGCTCTTACGTTTACCGCTCGATATGCCGCTACCAACGATAAACAGAAACAGGTAACTGAGGCAGTGTCGGGCAAGTTCACGGCGCTGGCTGGCAAAAACCAGATTGGCCTGGAATACGGCGGAGCATTACTTGCCAATGGAACTTCAAATCAGGCGAGAACACTTTCTCTGGTTAGTGACCCAAATCCCAAATTGCCGATCCACCTGGACATCCTCTACAAAGCCCGCAACATCAATCGATCGAGCGTAGAACTGGTCCGCAAATACAACGCAGCGTGGGTTTTTGGAAAGTTGATGACAGTGAACTATTCTTACACCTCTATGCCGGAAGATCCAGCTGGTGGAATGCAGCCGATCAAGGCATCCATATTCGCACTAAAGCGACAGATGACCAAGGTGTTGGCGATGCAGATTGACTACACTACTGCGAAGCAACTTGCCGCAAAAACAGCCCAGAACAAATTTGGTGGAATGCTAAAAGGAAACGTGGATAAGCGAACGACGGTGGATTTTGGCTACAGCGTCGACATCAATGACCTGGCAGGTGCAAGCCGAACCAATTCTCATTCTATTCGCCTGGGTATGGATCACCAGATTGACGCGGATCACTTCATCAACTTCTCTGGAACGTTTGCAGCTTATCATGCAAAACAGTCTCCCGATGCTTTAACTGCAAACGTCGAATTTAAAACTCTCTTCTAATTACTCCCCGATTACCTTCTTGCATTCTCCAATGAGGCTGTCAACGCCGATTTTCAACGATGTTAGTGCGTCCAGCACCTGTCTGGCTTCAGGGATAGAGAGTCTCGAAGGCCTAAGTCCATCCAGAGTTGGCAAGAAGTTGATGACGGCCTGCGCGTGAGGGGAAATCTGCCCTGTTCCAGAATCATCAGATAGCGCCGGAATTGCTGGCTCCATGTCCCGGAAGAAATCATCGAGATGGTCTGTCGGAGTTTGAAGTATGGCGACAGAATCTTCAGGGCGCTGCTTTAGCGCTCTTACTAGCTTGCCCGTACGATCACTGTTTAGCCGATCCGAACCAATCTTCTCTGCAACAGCGGATTGTAGTTCCGGATTGTCATTCAATTGGCGCAGAAATCGTGCGTGCTTTTCTGTGATCTGGCCGTCTGATGGTCGATTGGGGCTGGAGACCACTTGTTGTCCAATGTTCTCCGGTAACTCCAGGAGGTCAAGAAGGTACCCGACCGTTCGCTCCGAAAGTCCCAGGCGAGTGCCCATCTCACGGTTTGTTGCGGACAGTTTGTTCTTAACGTGTCCAATAGCAAGGGCCTTGTCGATTGGCTGCAGATCTTCTCGTTGTAAATTCTCAATTAGCTGCTGCGTCAGTACTTCCTCAATCGGCACATCTCTGACAATGGAGGGTACTTCGGTGAGGCCAATCATTCGGGAGGCGCGCCACCGGCGTTCTCCAGTGACGATGCGATACATATTTATATTTGAGAGCAGGGTAACCGTAATCGGTTGCAGCACTCCATGCTGCCGAATGCTGTCCGCGAGCCCTTTCAGGCTATCTTCATCAAAGTGCTTTCGCGGCTGGTCCGGGTCTTCGACAATTCGCGTAATGTCTATCCATTCAATATTCAATCGTTACAACTCCAATTTCTATCGTAAAAATGCTTCAGGAAGTCCGGCATCGACAGCAAGAACTTGCCCGGTTGTCAATTCAAGTCGTTGCGAGGCGAGCAGGAAGACCGCTTCCGCAATATTTGTGGGTGAGACTTTCTTTTTCAAGAGCGTTCGCTCAGAATAAAATCGGCTGAGCTTATCTCTTAACTCTTCTGTGGACTCCGTTTCGGAAAACTCAATTCCGTATTTCTCGAGGGATGTCATCACTCTATCTCGTGGGAATTGCACGGAGCCTTCCACTACGCTGGCAGGCGCTACTCCGTTAACTCGCGTTTTCGGAGCATATGAAACCGCCAATTCGCGAATTAAATGGTTAAGCGCGGCCTTGCCTGTGTCATACGCAAAGCTGCCCTTTTTTGGAACCACGGCATTGGCGCTACTCAGTAGAATAATGTTGCCATCAACACCTTGAGCGGCAAAGTGCTTCTGCGCTTCATCTGCCACGATCATAGAACCAACCAGATTGATATCAATGGTCTTGCGCCATTCGGCGTCGGTGGTGGTGCCGGTTGAGGCATCCGGCGGGAAGAAGACTGCGGCCGCTTGAACCACGATGTCTACGCCGCCAAAATGGAGGGCTGCTTGTTCGAACATTTTTGCAACTGATGCTCGGTCCGTGCAATCCACGTGCAACTCGAGGCCAGCTTCTTTGCCACCCTTTTGCCTAGCGAGGTTTGCAGCATCTGCGGCGAACTCTGGGCGCATGTCCGCAGCGATAACGTGAGCGCCCTCGACCGCGAGTTTGGCGCAAATTGATGAGCCGATTCCCGGGCTCACTCCAACAACCAGCGCAACTTTGCGACTAAGTTCTTTCTCGGCTGGCATTCGCTGAAGTTTTGCTTCTTCCAGTAGCCAATATTCAATTCCAAAGGCTTCGGCGGGTGGCAGCGCAACATAGTTGTCGACAATGCGATCCCCAGGAATATCTGTTTGAGGCGGTAGTCCGACCATTGCCGTGGCTCCAGCCATGACGTTGATCGCGTTGACGTAGAATTCACCGGTGATGCGAGCTTCAGGTTTGTTCTTGCCAAAGCTGAACATTCCGATTCCAGGCACAAGGGCAACTGTTGGGGCGGGAGAGCGCATTGCCGGGCTGTCGGGAAGCTTGTTAGTATCATAATAGGCTTTGTAGTCCGTCTTGTACGCCGCCAATGCCTTTGAAATTGCGACCTTCAATACGTCATCGGATGATC
>JBDUAM010000421.1:0-3159 GCA_040004655.1 Chthonomonadales bacterium
CAAAGCACTGGAAGCTAACAGGCGGCGAATCATAAACGACTTGCAGAACGCAATTTCCAGAACAGTGAATAGAGTTAATCGAGGATAACGATGTCGACCCAATTACCACCAGACCCTGTATTGTTTGAGCAAGCGATTCGAGGCCGCATTATGGCTATCTTTAATAGTGTCCCTATTATCGCATCTCTCGTACAGGTACACAGTCGAGAGCGATTTCCTGATAATGAAGAGGATGACATCACTCTGTCAACTGTCCCTGATTTGGTGAACGCCGATATGGGGATGACAAGCATCATTCAGATAGGTGCTCCGACAGTCGAGGAATACGAGTATACAGGGGACACGAGTACGCATATTACTTTTTCATACCCTATCACGTTTGACTTGAGCGTGAAAGATAAGTGGAACGATGTGACCCTAGAGTTTCAAAACTCAAGCGACTTGGCAATGGCAATCTACATGAGGGCCAGAACCGAGTTCAAAAAGGATAGAACTCTTGGGTTTACGAACTGTTCGCATGAGTATCTTCAACAGGAGAACGCAGGAGTTGTCCCTGATGAAGAGAGTGGGGGTCGGTTACACATGGCCGATTGGTCCCTGACTGTAAAATGCACAAGCGTAGTAGTCTAATAGTAGGAGAACAATATGTCAACATTTGGAAACCAGTCAGGGATTGACCTAAGCCCAGACGACAAGCCGATGGAAACCAACCCTGAGACTAATCAGGGACAACCTAGCCCGAACGATTCGGCATTGAAGCAATCGGATACACAGTCCCAAGACGATGGGTCGACACCCAACGTTGTGCTTTCCAAAGACAGAGAGCATGAAGCCGTTCCAGAGGGACTGACAAACATAGGCACGGTAGGTATCGTATTGCCTAGCATCGAAATACAGATGACAGGATTCTACCTGCCACAGGATGAAGCCTCGCGGCTTGTGTCCCAGTTTCGTCAGTATAAATTTTTGGTGAATAAGGGACAAGCGACCCCTGCTGTCCGAATAGGAGAATAAACAATGGCACAGAGAAGAGCCGCACAACTTACCATCGGGTATAGTCCCGATTGGTTACAACAGAGTGCTTGGGATGTCCCTATTCCGGGGTCAGACCTTACGAAAGCATTTCCGGCAATTTCACGTAATTACATCGACGTGGAAACAACCGCTGAGGACGTTGATGACTGTACAGGTGAGAACTTGTTACTTGAGCTAGTTACCGCAGAAACGGCAAAGCTGAATATCGATGTAGATTTTGACCCTGATATCGTAGCGGGACTAGAGGCTTTCGCTTATGGAGTTGCCGCCGCTCCTACTGGTGGGTCAAATGAAGTCCAAACTGAAACCATTACGGCGACAGGTGGGTCAAGAACACTGACGGTGCAAGTTGGAGCCGATGCTCAGACAACGGCCCCGATTCCGTATAATGCGGTATTCGGTACTATTCAAACAGCACTTGAGGCCCTGTCCAACGTGGGCACGGGTGACATCGTTGTCACAGGCACTGGCCCATTCATCTACACGTTCTCAGGAACAGGACTCCAGAAACGGGACGCGAATCTTATCAGCGTCAATACGTTCGGTCTTACGGGCGGGACATCGACGATGGTCGAGACAACTCCGGGTGTGGGACTAACCCATGCGATTTCGCGTCTCATCGGGTACACACTTCCTTTGATGACCCTATACATCGGATTTCGTGGGTCGGATAAGCAACCAATCATCTTCAAGAATGTAGTTGTTAATTCGATTAGGGTCAGGTCGGCTTCGCGTGAGAAAGTTTCATGCACGGTCGAACTGATAGGGTCGGGTGAACTCAACTACGCAACTGGCTACACGATGCCGGACTGCCAAGACCTAGTGCCTCTTCGCTTCGGCGACTGCAAGGTGTCAATTGGTGGGACAGATTTCATCGCAAGCAATCTGTGTCGTGAGTTCGAGTATTATTTCCAGAACGATGTCAAGCCCAAGTTTGACGGAGCGGGTATCTACTCGACCCGCCATGAAAGGGCCGACAAACGGGTCAGTCAGATTAGCACGTTCATTCTCGGAGAGCCGGGCGATGCCTTGTATAATCTAGCTAAGGCCCGAACGATGCTCGATACGTTTATCCAGTGCGGCCCTGATGGAAGAAACGTCAAGTTCATTGCACCGGGAGCTATCGTCAAACTGGCCCCGACACCGATTAGATTTGGCGGCGACCCGCTAGAATCAGAAATGGCTATCATTGCTCGGCCCAAAAAGGTCATCGGCAATGCGGCCACGCCAACGAATGTGACTGCTGTTATAGGGACATCAGTTACGCTCCTGACTTCGGCGTAATAATGTTGACCCATACTCGATGGTCTAGTTGGGAGTATGAGTCATCAACCGCAGGGCACGATACAGGTCAGACGCCATCGCCTGTATCGTGTCCCTGTCCACTTAACTTTAGTATAATAGGGGATACACAAAATGTCAGAAACCGCACAGGTGCAGGTAGAGGCCCCAGTGGCCCAGTCATCCAAGAAAGTATTTAGCCGTAACGAAATCAGGCGTTCAGTTGAAGTCGCCGTCCACATGCCAGAACTATACCCCGGCTTTGAACCGTGGGTCTTTAAGTTTCGATTGAAGCTCACCAAAGAGGCCGAGGAACGACGACAAGAGTATCTGTCCCTCGCGGCCGCACAGATGACCCTCAAGTTATCTGAACAGGCCCTAGATGAGGTCTGTGACTTGTTGGCCGCATTGCCAACAGGGTTCAGCGACCTCAAAGACACAGGGCAAGGCCCCGGCCATAGTTTCAGAAGCTATGTCGAGACAGCGGACTCCGAGGCAAAAGACTTACTCTTACAAATCGTGGAGGGGGCAGATAATCTGTATTGGCAGAAAATATCGCCCCGCGAGTTTCGTCGGGCGGTTTAGGGTCGTGGCCCGGAAGTATATTTACTTCACCGAGGCAATAGCCTCGTTAGGGCCACAATACGCAAACTGCAACGAACGGCAATCATCCTGTACTAGCAGAAAGGCCCAACCCAGATACGGTTGTCCTAACTGCGAGTACACTATCAGGTACAAGTTATTTAACAGCGAGCTTACTACCGAGTTAGCTATGCTCAAAAAAGGGACTAGGGCCGGAGCTAGGAAATGGCCCGTAAGTCTTTTGCTTAACCTTGTATCCGA
>JBDUAM010000395.1:0-3158 GCA_040004655.1 Chthonomonadales bacterium
CCGTAATAAAAGGAGCTTTGCCCATAAGCCAGGGCCGCAAGTACAGGCAATAAATCCCTTGCATAGGAGAGGTTGAGTGCCGCCAAGCTATTGCTCTGGCTGAGGCCGCTATAGCGGCTGAAGGAATTGGAGATGGACAGGTCAACAGTGTCTCGTTCAGATTTTCTGTAAGTCGTTCCGATGCTCCCAATTGCATACGTTACTGTCCCGGCGTTTGGGAGATACGACGCCGATCCAGGACCAATACCGGGAACTCCCTCAATGGCCACTGATTGCTGCGATCCCAGAAAGCGAACGGAGTCTTGTCCATAACTTCCCATCGCTTTCATGTCCAGGCTCCAACGCTCGCTCGGCTTCGCCAACACCCTGGCAGAAGCTATATTCATGCTCTGCCGAGCATAGTGGGAGGTAAAACCCGTATTTGTCGATTGATATTGAAATAGATACTGGGTCTTGGGGGTACTTATCTGCACTCCGACATAGGGGCTCAGGGAGTACACGCCGGCCGCCGCATGTTTGACCGAGTTCGCGGGGTTGCTATCCCATCCCCCGGCGGCGGTTGCTCCGAAGATAAAATGGCTCGGAATACGACTGCTCAGAGAGATCAAACCCGTGCCGTCGAGTGCCGCTGCATACTGTACCTGATTTTCCTCACTCGAGTGAGCCGCTGTGTCATCCGCGTCTTTGGCAGCTGGATAGTCGCTCTTAATCGTTGCGCTTCTGGAATCGTCAGTCGGGGTCTGGGCAAAAGCTGTGGCCGCAAAGAGTCCTATTGATAGCAAGAGAACAAGCCGGGAGCATCCTTGCTCACTCATCGCTCTTTCCTAAGGTACGATTACCGTGTCGCCGGGCTGCAGGTTGATGTTCTGCTTGATCCCGCCGTGAATGGCGCTGGCGTAGTTAAACTTCAGTCTTTGTGCATTTCCGGAAGTTCCGCGCAGGATAAAGATGCCTTTGCGATTCGCAAAGGTATTGAGACCGCCGGCCTGTGCAATAAGTTGCACTACCGTGATCGGAGCAATGAGAGGATAGGCACCTGGTTTCCCAACCTGCCCGGTGATGAATACTTGTCTGCTTCGGATTTCCACCACGCTCACCGTTACCTGCGCATTGACCACGTAGCTGGCAAGCCTGGAGGTAAGATCTTTTGACAACTGATCCGCAGTCAGCCCGGCAGCGTGCACGTCTCCAAGTAGCGGGAGAGAGACGAATCCATCCGGACCTATCGTCACCGTTTGTGACAGGTCTACATTCTTCCAGACATTGACGTGAATGATGTCTGCCGCACCCAGCGTATAGCGAGACGAGGTTGTGCCGGTGCTGGGTGCTGGAATGCCTGAGCCTTCCGCCGATGTCCTCGGAGTGTCGGGACCGGCCAATGCTTGAGCACTGCCATTGTTTGCACCAACCCCTAAATACAGCAATACAACAAATAGGCGAGCGAAATTCAGATAGCGCATTATCTCCATGACCTGGTTCTCACCTTCCTGAATGAGCAAATGGATGGCCAAATTGAGGCAAAGTATTCGACGGCAATGACGGCGCTTAATGACGCATGCGCGTTCATAGAGAGTGGTGGGGTGTGCAGCGATTTGCGTAGTGTGCAAATCAGTGTCCTGTTTTGTACCCGCGAAGCTTGGGTCAACTGCAGCTCTATGGCACGCAGTTGGAGAAGCAGGTCAGCGAGGTCGGAAGTATTGTCGTTTGGCTCTTTCAGTGAACATGGCGAAGACGCTGACCGAAATATGCAACAGTTTGGGAAAAGGTGCAAGCTACGTGCAATCGATCTGATCGTGACCAACAAAATGAGTGGTAGGGAATGGTTGGTCTGTACAGCCCGTGGTATCGAAGTGAGGTATCTCGTTCGCGTTCGTGGACACGCTATGTGCGAACGATGCTATTTCCAGTATTCGACAAACACCTATCCGTGACCAGATGTGTCGAAATCATCGAAGAATCCTGGCAGCAGTGAGCAGGGCTAAGTCGATTAGACGATTGTGTGTGGCCATCGACGTGCCCAGACCTTTCCATTGAGGAGATATGTTCGACAACGAAACTCCACCGAACGACGCCATTATTGGCGACTCGCCGGCTATCTGCCGAATCAGAGAGCAACTGCAAAAAGCGGCTCTAGTGGAGTTCCCTGTCCTGATTATCGGTGAAAGCGGGACGGGTAAGGAGCGCGCTGCAAGGCTTCTTCATAGTTGGAGCGCGCGTCGCGCCAATCATTTTCTCAAAGTCAGTTGCCCAGCGATATCGCCTCAATTTTTTAAAGATGAACGCTATAGCTATGATCAGCGCTCGCTGGCGCGACATGATCTCAAAACAGAATCGAGAAGGTGCGAACAGGCAAATAGAGGGGCGCTAGTTTTAGATGAAGTTGGAGAACTGGATCAATCCTTACAGTCAAAATTGTTGTATGCTCTTCAGGACCTTCAGCAGGCAAGGGTGGGCGACCGGTCTGTCGATATTCGATTGATCTGTGCTACGACTCACGATCTTGAACCTGAAGTTGCTCAGGGCCACTTCCGAATAGACCTCTTTTATCGCATTAATGTGGTCAGAATCCAAATGCCGCCTCTTCGCGAACGTATCGCCGATGTTCCTATATTGATGGACCATTTTATCAAGCTACCACCTAGAGAGAAAGATCATTGTGGGTGTGCTTGAAGCGCACAATTGGAATCGGCGGAAGGCTGCACGATCACTGAATATCAGCTATAGCACATTGCTGTACAAGATTAAGGAAGCTGGAGTGCCCCCTGGACAACCTGTCAGGCCTATCGTTTCTAAAGTTGCAATTCAGTCTTCTGTAAAGGACATGTCTCCTAACGCCCCTGGCACCTGAGGTTTCCTCGCACACCTGCGACGAGAATTGATTCTGTGGCTACGATGCAGTGCAACCCCCTGCAGTGTTTATCAGGCAGCTATGTCGGTGCGTTCACACGACGGGATAAAAAACCTTTGAGGCGGACGCGGCAAAGTCGGAGGTTTGGAAGTCGACATGCTTCTTCGATAGGTGTTGCGATTCTACAGCGGCGAAGTGTGACGCAATCCGTTACGTAGAGCAGATAGCTGCATGGAAGTGACATATCACTGCATAAATTATGCAGGGCTGTGGAGGATACGTGATCAACATAGGAGTGTTAGGTTACGGA
>JBDUAM010000153.1:0-10637 GCA_040004655.1 Chthonomonadales bacterium
TTTGCCGAGAGCATCTCCCTGTTGATGCAGGAGCACGAGCCGAGCGCCGGACCACAACTCTCCCCTAAATTGAAAGAGCAGTTGGAGCAGGTTCGTGAGCGAATTGCAGAGACTGGAACAGACCTCTCGTCCTCCATCATCGAATCAAGGTATGAGTGGATCAGGTCCGTAATGGCGAAAACCGATCCAAAGGGTCCCACGCACGAGAATGAACCACCGGGTGCTACTGCTAAGGTTGACCGAATCGTGATGCACCCGGTGTTTGGCTACATGCTGTTCTTGTTTGTCATGGCTCTCATTTTTCAAGCTATTTTTACCTGGGCCAAGTACCCCATGGACTGGATCAAAACGGCGATGGACTGGGCGGGTGGCTTGCTCGTCAACCACATGCCCGCCGGTGACCTGCGCGATCTGATTAAAGATGGCGTCCTGGGCGGCGTAGGCACTACCATCACGTTTTTACCGCAGATTCTGTTACTCTTTTTCTTCATCAGTCTGTTGGAAGACACAGGATACATGTCCCGCGCAGCCTTCCTCATGGACAAACTAATGAGCAAGGTCGGTCTGCATGGGCGCAGTTTTATTCCGCTGCTCTCTTCATTTGCATGTGCCATTCCGGGCATCATGGCTACCCGTACCATTAGCAATCGTAAGGCGCGGCTGATCACCATTCTCATTGCACCACTCATGTCATGCTCCGCTCGAATTCCGGTCTATGCACTGATGATCGGGGCTTTCATTCCAGCGAAGGCCGTCATCTCCATCGGCGGTCACGGGATTGTGCATCTGCCCGGACTGGTCCTGCTCTCCATGTATGTATTGGGAATGGTATTTGCATTTCTGTTCGCGCTCCTGTTTCACCGGACCCTGCTCAAAGGCGATGCCCCTATCTTCCTCATGGAGCTCCCACCCTATCGATTGCCCAGCTTAAAGACCGCCTGCCTGCAGATGATCGAACGTGCGTGGCAGTTCGTCTATCGGGCTGGAACGATGATCCTTGCAATTTCTGTAGTACTCTGGGCATTGACCACGTATCCAAAACATCCAGAACTGCCGGAAGGCCAGCGAAAACAGTACTCGTTTGTCGGCAATGCCGGTCGATTCATTGAGCCCGTACTCAAGCCGATGGGCTTTGACTGGAAGATGGGCATCGGCATCATCGCCTCGTTTGCCGCACGCGAAGTCTTTGTCAGCGCCATGGGAACCGTGTATAATGTGGATGCAACAGATGACAAAGGCAAGGTCGATCTTCAGTCGCGAATGCGCGCCGATGTCGATCCCACAACGGGCAAGCCGGTCTACACGCCACTCGTTGCCATCTGTGTGATGATCTACTACGTGCTTGCCATGCAATGCATGTCGACGGTGGTAGTTGTCCGGAGAGAAACCGGAACATGGAGCTGGCCACTCTTTCAGATTGCTTACATGACAGGGCTCGCTTGGGTGGTAACGACAGTTGTTTATCAGGTCGGACGCTTTGCGGGTTGGGGTTGATTTAAGATGGAATTTCAACAGATAATTGCATTATTGATCGTTGGCGTTTGCGCGACCTTTCTGGGTCGACAATCATACGCGGCCGTCAAGCGATGGCGCAATGCATCCAGCAACTGCGGAGCCTGTGGCAAGTGCGGATTTGCACCGCCGGAGCCCAAAAATGTCATTCCAACCTCTTCAGTAATTTCGCGCAACGCTCTACTCGTACAAACACGGCCGCCAGCACGCAAGGATTAATCCTCGCTGATGAGCAATTCCGAGCCGACCTCGTTTCTCTCCGTCGCACCACTTTATGACACCATCATGCGGGATGTGCCCTACAAACACTGGGTGCGATACCTGCGACGTATTCTCCATGTTCGCAATCTGAAGCCACAGTCTGTGCTCGATCTTGCTTGCGGGACGGGGTCCGTCTCCTGCATTCTGGCCGAGGACAAACTGCAGGTTACCGGTGTCGATCTCTCCGGCGCGATGATCGATGTTGCTCGGGCCAAGGCTGAGAAGAAGAAACTCAAAATCCGGTTTGAAGTGCAAGATGCCGCGAAGCTCGACCTGGACAACCGATATGATCTTTGCATTAGTTTCTTTGACAGCCTGAACTACATCACCGATCGTGACCAACTGGCCGCAGCCTTCCATGGAGTTTTTCAGCACCTGAATCCGGGTGGACTATTCATCTTTGACGTCAATACTGAATATGCCCTGGAGAACTCTTTCTTCGATCAGAATAATCTGGATAGCAAAGACCGACTACGGTATATCTGGCGCAGTGAGTACGATTCGGCGACCCGTCTCTGCACCGTCTCAATGAGATTCTTCTACCGCGAAAAGAACGGAATTGACAGTGAAGTACGCGAGACCCACCTTCAGCGTGCATATGATGAGGTCGAAATTCGGATGCTGCTCAGTGACGCAGGATTTGTGGATATTGTTACCTACAACGCCTATTCCCTCAACCAGGTGAGCGAACGAACCGATCGAATGTTCGTGGTCGCCGCAAAACCGCAGGATTTGAACCTGCCTTAGTCGAAATGATTCCCTCATCAGCCACGTGGAGGTCGTAAATCCAATGTCGGACCAGAATCAAGCAATAGAAGCTCGTCTACAGGAAAACAGGTCGTTCCCGCCATCTCCCGAATTCGCGGCCGCAGCCAATTGCAGCGATCCCTCTATTTATGATCGCGCTGCCGCAGACCCTGAGAAATTCTGGGCCGATTTCGCGAACGAGCTCGACTGGATTGAGCCATACCACACCGTACTCAACTGGACGCCTCCGCACGCTGAGTGGTTTGTTGGGGGTCGACTGAATGCTTGCGCCAACTGCGTCGACAGGCACGCATTGGGTTCGCGCCGAGACAAGACCGCCATTCTTTTTGAAGGCGAACCGGGCGACATTCGAAAGATCACCTTCGGCGAACTGCTGACGGAAGTATCCAAATTTGCCAACGTACTTAAGAGCCTGGGAGTCGGCAAGGGCGACCGCGTCGCGATTTACATGCCGATGGTCCCGGAACTGGCGATCTCCCTGCTTGCATGTGCTCGAATTGGAGCCATCCACACGGTGATCTTTGGCGGATTTTCTGGCGAGTCGCTGGCCGAACGAATTGATGACTGTGGTTGCAAACTACTTGTAACGGCCGACGGCGGCTGGCGTCGAGGCGGCATTGTCCCACTGAAAGTAACTGCTGATGAAGCTCTTGCGAAGTCGCCGACCATCGAGAACGTCGTCGTCGTCCAACGCATTGGTGGCAACCTGGATGTCCATATGCATCCCGGTCGAGATTTCTGGTGGCATGATCTGATGGCCACGGCCTCAACCGACTGCCCACCCGAACCGATGGACAGCGAAGACACGCTCTTCGTACTCTACACCTCTGGCTCGACGGGCAAACCCAAGGGAATTCAACATTCAACCGCCGGGTATCTCACCGGAGTCTACGCGACCAGCAAGTACGTCTTCGACCTGAAAGAGGACGACATCTTCTGGTGCACCGCGGATATCGGATGGGTGACCGGGCATAGCTACATTGTCTATGGTCCGCTGGCCAATGGTGCGACATGCGTGATGTACGAGGGCGCTCCTGACACACCTCAAAGAAATCGCTTCTGGGATATTATCGAGCGGCACAAGGTCACCATTTTTTACACCGCGCCGACAGCCATTCGAACCTTCATGAAGTGGGGCGAAGACATTCCAAACGGCAGCGATCTTTCTTCGTTACGCCTGCTCGGAACCGTGGGTGAACCGATAAACCCTGAGGCATGGACCTGGTACCAGACGGTGATCGGTAAGGGTAATTGCCCGGTAGTTGATACCTGGTGGCAGACTGAAACGGGCCATATGTTGATCACTCCGCTCCCGGGAATTGTGGCTCCCAAACCGGGTTCCGCAACCCGACCATTCCCCGGAATCGACGCCGACATAGTGGACGAACAGGGCAACAGCCTTCCGCTCGGGCAGGGCGGATTTCTGGTCATTCGCAAACCTTGGCCGGGAATGCTTCGCACGATCTGGGGCAATGATGCGCGTTACAAGGACGTCTACTGGAGCAAATTCCCCGGTCTCTACTTCCCCGGCGACGGCGCCAAGCGCGATGAAGAGGGTTACTTCTGGCTGCTGGGTCGAGTGGATGACGTCATGCTCGTTGCCGGGCACAACATCAGCACGATGGAACTTGAGAGTGTATTGGTCGAGCACCCGGCTGTCGCTGAATCGGCTGTCATCGGCAAGAAGCACGATATTAAGGGACAGTCGCCGGTTGCGTTTGTTACGACCATTGACGGATTCACCGCCGACCAAGCTCTCGCAGATGAATTGAAGACATTTATAGGCAAGAAGTTGGGTGCCGTGTGCCGACCAGATGAGATCATCTTCACCGCCGACCTACCGAAAACCAGAAGTGGAAAGATCATGCGACGATTGCTGAGGGACGTCGCAGAGGGCCGCGTTCTGGGTGATACTACCACTCTCGCCGATCCTGCGGTGGTTGCCGGACTGCGCGACAAGTATGCGTCGGATGAAGGTTAATCGTTGAATTATCCCGACTCGGACGTCGCAAGTACATTGCTCAAACAGGCTGCACCTGACCTGAACGGTCGCATCAGTTTTGCAGCGGAGAACGTTGGCACAGGTCAGCGGCTCGCGTTCGGGGCGGAGAATAAGCACGCCACCGCGAGCGTTATCAAACTCCCGATTCTCGTCCATGCGCTGATGGAAGTTGAGGAGGGCCGCCTCTCGCTCGACACGACGGTTACTCTCGTGGAAGCTGAAAAGACACCCGGATCTGGCATTCTCTCGCACCTGACGGAGGGTCTCACCATCCCCGTTCGGGATGTACTCATGTTGATGACCATTGTCTCAGACAACACCGCGACGAACATGATGATTGATCTGCTGAGGATTGAGCCAATCAATGCGTGTATTCGGTCGTTGGGGTTGTCGGTGACAACCCTGTTCGGAAAGGTCTGCACGACCGACCGGAACATCGCCGAGGAGAACGTTAAGTACGGCCTTGGCGTAACAACTCCCGGTGAAATGGTCGATCTGTTGAAGCGCATCGCCAGCGCTGACCTTGGACTTACAACCATGCAGCCCTTGTTGCGCGAAATCCTGTCCAAACAGTTCTATCAGGATTGCATTCCCCGAATGCTGCCCCCAGACCACATATTTGAAGGGAAATCGGGTTCCGTTGACGAAGTTCGAAACGACGTCGGAATTGTCACTACACCATCCGAAGACCAGATCGCCATCGCCGTTTTTGCGGATGATCTGACGCCAAACTGGACAACCGATAACCCCGGCAAAATCGCAATCGGGAAGCTCTCGCGGCTGCTCGTAGAGAAATTAGGAGAGAAATGCTGACACCGGAATCGGTACAAACGCAATCGGCTGCAAGTCAGTTCAGGCCGCTGATTATCTCCCTGGTCATTCTGGCTGGCGCTGCGTTCTGGACCTATAAGATTGGCATGCAAGCGAACAACCTGGAACATGAACTCTATCATTCGACCGAACATGTCGGCAGCCTGACCCGGACCATTGCGAAAATGGAGGCGGAACCAGCGTCGACCACCCCTCCGAATGGCGCGATAAAGCCTGAGAAGGGAGCCGCCAAATGAGGCAGGATAGTCCCCTTAAGCCCGGTACGCCAGCCTTCTCGCCAGAAGTGCGGTCCAAGATGTTGAAGTTCCTCCCGATCATCAGCGTGATCGTCGCGATACTGATCGTCTCGCAGCAGTACATCCGAAAATCGAGGATTTCCGCAGAGCTAATTGTGGTCAATAAAGAGATGGACCTGCTCGAGGCAAAGTACCACGAACTATTAAAAACACATCCGAAGACAACGCTGCCAGCAGATCCAGACGACCATAAAGACTGATCATTAATCGCAGTAATAGTTGAACAAACTGCTGAAGAATTGGAGCTGTAATGGATAAGAAGAAGTCAAATCGCAATCGAATATTTGGAGCCATCGGCGTACTTTGGGGCGGTAGCATGCTTGTTAGTAAGTTGCTTGGAGGTGGAGCGCAAAACACGAATGGAGCATATGCTGCAGGGCAGAGCACGGCATTAGTGTTTGGCGCAATCATGTTGCTGGTGGGTGGCTATTACCTGATCAAGGGATAGCCTCCCGCGCCGTTTTCCCTTGACAACCGACCCTCTCCGCGCGTATAATTACCTGCCGCAACCCAATGTGACTGTGGCAATTCCATGCGCTCGTAGCTCAGCGGATAGAGCGACAGGTTGCGGACCTGTAGGCCGGGGGTTCAAGTCCCTTCGGGCGCACCAACTACTATTCAATAGTTGTGGGATGAGGTGAGAATGCTCGGTTCTCCTTCATCCCTTTTATGTCCATCATGTGCCTTCGTAGCTCAGTGGATAGAGCTGGGGCGTCCTAAGCCCTGAGTCGGGGGTTCGATTCCCTCCGGGGGCACCCACAAATAGTCCAGCATTCTTCACGGAGAGGTCGCATAGTCCGGTCTAGTGCGCCCGCCTCGAAAGCGGGTACGCCGCAAGGTGTCGCGGGTTCGAATCCCGCCCTCTCCGCCACCATTTCACGCTTAAAATCACTAAACTGTTATTCTCTTAAACGCCACCATAACAACTCTTGGGGACCAACTTGGGGACCAACAGCCTCCCGACTGTATTCTCGACCACAATCTCCTACAAATCTGTAGAAGTTTTGGTAGCTTGAATTAGGAGGTCATTGGTAAGGTCAGCAGCCTCTTCTTGCATCGATTCAATCACGTGAGCATAAACACGCAGCGTTATGGCCGGATCTGCGTGTCCTAAGCGCTCTGCGATGACTTTAATGTTCACACCCTGCTGTAGCAATTGAGTAGCATGAGTATGTCGAAGATCGTGAAGAGCTACCCTCGGAATCTTTAGCCGCTCAAGCAGTCTTTGGAATTGGCTGTAAATAGTGGCCGGATCAACTGGTCGACCATCTGCTCTGCAAATTACCAAGTTCATAGGATTGTACGAACTCCCAAGTACCTCGGCATATGTCAATTGCTGTGCCCTATGTTCTCGTAATGCACTTACAAGTACTGATGAGAGCTTTACTGAACGACGACCACTCTTGGTCTTCGGCGCCTTGAAGACCAAGTTGCCGGGACTCACCCTGATGAGAGTGTGCCGAATACCAGCAATCGACCTGTCGAGGTCCAGGTCTTGCCACCGTAAACCACAAACTTCACCGCGTCTCAAACCCAACGACCACAAAAGCATAACCGGAAGGTATATCTGCGTATCCTTTGAAGCGGCCAGGACCATAGTCAATTCCTCAACGGTGAGAATGCGATGTTCTCGCTCGACTAATTGCGGTGTTTTTACTCCAAGGGCTGGATTATTCCCAATGTACTTCCATTCGACAGCCCGATTTAATGCCCCTTTCAGCACTCTAGAAGTATTGAAAACCGTAGTTGGGGATAGACCAACCTGATTATTGCGCCTTGTTCCACGTTGTCCGAGATCCTTGTAAAACTCCTGGACATTCTGCCTGGTCAGTTGGTCCAGTCGAATATCCCCAATATACGGTTTGATGTAATTCGAGACGTACTCCCTGTAATTCTCGGCTGTCCTCTTAGCAAGATTGGCGGCGTAGTTCTCCAGCCAATAGTCCAGGAAGCCTGAGACAGTCATGAAGGCACCTGTTTGAGGAGCAAGCTGTTCGTATTCAGCCAGCAGTACCTTGAGCCGTGCTTGAGCTTCCCGTCGTGTACCGTGAATCGTAGAGGATTTGCTAAGCCGACGGCCCTCACCGTTATAGCCGAGATGAACCTTCAACCTGTAAATTCTACTCCCACGTTTTTCTATGCTTCCTTCCAATTACCTCTCCTCATTCTGTTCTGGAGCGCATATCAGCTTTTCAATGCCAGACTTTGGGACCAGAAACCGTTTTCCTATCCTGATGGATGGAATCGTCCGGTCTCGAATTGCATCGTAAACCAGCGATCTTCCAACACGGAGATAGGCAGCGACTTCGTCGGCGCTTAAGATTTCTGGCAAGTCTTCGAATTTCAGTAATGTCTCCATAGTCTTTCCCTCTTCTGTAACCGTATAAGCTCTGAAGGGGAGTTATCCCAGCAAAGCATTCATATGCCGATAGTTCAACCTGCGGTGCACGTGAGCGTACTTTAAATCGCAAACACTGGATTTAGGCAATCTTCTTATGTGCCCTCCGTGAACAAGTCTTCTGGAATGAGCGGAACTAGATTTTTGCTTTTTGAGTTGCGCCAGATTGGAAGCGAGAGATCTGGCTCCAACATGTCCGATTTGGCGGCAACCCAGAACCTCTCTGCCAGTGACGCCTCCGCGTGCTGAGCAATAAGTTCTGCCAAATTGTCGCGCCTCGCGGCGGTACGGCAGACCACCACCACACGACCAAAGGAATGACCCGTTATTGCGTGGAGACGACTACTACTAAGCAAGTGCCGAAATGCTGTGAGCTTCTCTGTCCATCGTTTGGCGCCCTTCTCACTTCCCGTGTCATATTCCAGAAGTGCCACAAGGACGCGCGAACCAAATCGGTACAGGAGCCAGGCATCAGGCCGCGCCGTTTTCGGGACCGCATGACGAGCCAGGTCCATGATTGCGTCCGGTCCGAGGTGCAGTTGTTCAACTTCATGGGACGGATACGCTGCAGCTGACCGCAAGAAATGGATCACCACATCCCGTACAGCCAACTCGTGTCGTACAAACAGCCAGTTGGCGGGTCCAAGAGGTGGAGGAGGAGTATCTGGGCATTCCATTCCCAAAGAATCCAGCAGTCGAATGCCCTTGGTGGAAACCGAATAGCAATTCGGCGCACTCCCGAACGAATCTCGGATTGGATCGACACCACTTGTCTCCAGGAGCGCGCGTGGTATGAGCGTAATCCGCACCATGCCACCATCGAATAATCGTCTCAGGTCACGCCTTACCGATTGCTCCGATCTAGATACCAGCAAACTTAGTTGGTTGACGGTCAAGATATCAAGTCGAGCGATATGACCGAGAATACAAATTCCGTTTTGAGTTATTGGCTCTGCCGAGTTTGAGGTCGGAAGGTATCGGCGTTTGCGGACAACAGCGTCACCATTTGCTTTCATCTAACTCTCCTTCTGAGGACTGTGTGAGACTGCCATCCACAACCTGCTTCATTCCTTCACTCCTTGCCTTAAGGGTCGCCAGCACCATCTCCCTGGTTTGTCCATTAATGTTAAGCACTTCCTGGATGTACTGATCGTCCTCACGTGTCATTTTCAAATCTGGGACATCCGCGACTCTGAAGACACCGACAACCTGATTATCCAGCCGAAGTAGGGCGGTGCGGTTGGGAAGACTTTCGATACAGTGGGCAACAGACGCTGTAATTTCCGCACGAGATGCATGAACAATGTGTTCGGCCCGCGCCCTAGGGAACCTTGCCGCTAGTAGCAGCCGTGGCCCCTCAAACCAATACTCACATTCCTCGATGGTCGAAAGGTAACGCTCGAGTGCAATGGGAGCCTGCGTTTCAGGATCGTGGATGTAGAGACGCGATATGCCACTATTCAGGGTATGGCGCTGAAGGTTAACAAGCGTTAATTCGAATTTCTCATCTTTGCCAACCCACCCATCCCAAACCTCTCGCCTTATTTGCAGAGGATTGTCATTCTCGTCAAATATTGCAAGGCGCCACGCAGCCATTCTAATTTCCCTGAATGAATCCGTAGTTCGCAACGGAGTGAGCGTCACCTGTGAAATCGGCGGAACGACTCCCGCAGTTATTGCCTGTGCAATTCCTACAGCGTCCTCATACTCACACCTGAAATTTATCTGGATACTGCATTGCTTTGACAGCGTTTCACGCAAGTCAGTTTGAAGTTGCGAGAGGTGTTGACACGCCAACAAGAGGTGCAGGCGCGCAGACCTCGCTTGACTAGCAATTCTAGCTAAATCCCCACCGATGAAGCGGCTTACTTCGGGCAGCTCATCGAGGCAGGCAATTACCGAACGCTGCGAATTCTTCACGTGCTTTGCCGTGGCGAACAGCGCGCGTACGACTAGTCCGGCGAGAAGTGCTGTACTTCTCATACCAGCGACATCTGCGTCCAAGTGAATGATTAGCAAGCTTTGATCCTGCCAAAACCGCTCAAGATTAAGGATCGAGTGGGTTGGATCATTAAGGGCACAAAGGCAACCAAATAAAAGTTCGTTGTTGGCCAATTCCCTGAGTAATCGCGTTGCGGGAGCGACCGAATCCGCCACCGCCGCCTTACTCATTTGCTGCACTTCGCTAATGAACCGCTGCACAGAATTCCATGCGAACGGATCTGAAGGCGTCTTCACTTGGCCCATAAGAGCATCTCGATAATCGGGCTCTTGCAATGCATTCAACCATTCATCAACAGAATTGTTGCGATCAGCGGATCCAACAAGGAGGCCAAAATTTACTAAAAAATCGTGACGGCGAATGGCTGTTTGGGCGCTGACTGACGATTCTACCAAATCGACAAATGTGTCGACAATCTGCTTTACCGGCAGCCGACCTGAAAAAAGCGGCCATCGGGGTGTTGCACCCGGAATACTCGGACTCAAGACAAATACTCGCTCTGGCGGAATACCAACTGTTCGGGCAAGCGACAGATATTCCCGAACCGTAGAAACCTTCGGCTCGAGG
>JBDUAM010000533.1:0-3157 GCA_040004655.1 Chthonomonadales bacterium
AATACCAGCGCCAGCGCCGGACAGGAGGTTGACAGGTGGAGCAGCGGCGGTGACATTCGATAATCTAGGAGCAGGGTAGGGACTTGGTGCAGGTTGAACCCCAGATTGCATTTCACCCAGGACCTTCTGTTGAATCCGGGATACACAACTCGCACAGACTTCTTTATCCGCGACGTTACGTTGGCATTCCGTACATCCGGACGCGCCACATTGTGTACAGGCAAATACTGCTGGGCGGTCCGCGTGAACGGCACAGATAGTGGTCATGATCTTATTTTTCCCTCTTTGTCATGGTATGCAAGTGTGTCTCCTTGCGTTGCTTGCTGTCTGTAAATTGCTTCGATGCCTTTCATGGAAAGGAATAATACTGCAATCAACCCGAGATATGCAACGGCATATCGAATTCGGTCAGACTTGGTTGCCCGAAAGTATGGATCATCCGGTTTGGCCTTCCAATGACTAATAATTCTTGGGATAGAGAGCGCGGCAAGAAGCCACATCAACGGATTTCTCGGCATCAATATGAACAGGACAACGACCCCAAGTGCCAGTAACTTGGGAGAAAAAACAGGAGTAATCCAACCTCCATCTAACGGCGGGGTTGGGGCCAGATTAAATAGGTTGATTAAGAAGCCCCAATGTCCCAAAACTAACCAGAACGGTGAACCTGTTACGAAATAGATAAAAACACATACAGCGCAGGCAGCCGAACCCACAACGGGCCCCATAATGCCAATGAATGCATCTTCCACTACATCCTTGCCATCCCGACTAACGGCGACCATTGCTCCCATGAATGGAATGAAGAGCATCCCCTTAATAGGGATTCCACGCAAGTAGGCCGCGAGGGCATGACCACACTCGTGGATTAAGATTAGAACAGTTAACCCAACTCCAAATGGCCAACCCCATCGAATAGCCTGGAACCACATGGTGACAAACATCGATCCGCCGGTGACGAGTATCTTAGGTAGGATGGCAAGGACCTTTAGCTTACCAAGAATCGCGAATAGCGGAGCCCCAAGTTTCAAGAGCAGCAACAATGCAGTCGCGATGCCGCCCATGATCCCCCCTTTGGCTTGCATGCGATGCAATTTTGAGTCAGGAGGCTTGGGAGGCGCCGATGCCGAACCCTGGCCAGACATCATCTGCCGCCGGATTTCTTCTTCTACATCATTCATTAATGGTTGTATCCAGGTCCGTTAATCGCATGGCGTAATGTATTTGCGTGGCTACAGGCTCAAATCCAATTGCCGGATATAGCTTCTTGCCAATCGGATTCTGTTCAAGCGTCTCAATCTTTGCAATTTCCATGCCGCTTTCACGCATATAGTTTACAGCATGAGTTAGCAGTCGCTGACCGATTCCACGCATCTGGAACTCTGAACCAACCGCAAGGTTTGGAATCCAGCCGATACCAGATGTCTTGTTCAGGCGCGTGGTTATGTATCCCGCGACCCGTTGCCCTACCAGTGCCACAAAAACTCCATCGGGCTGGGCTTCGCAGTCAAGGACGATCGCACTCTTTTTTCGGGATCGCCAATCACCCTCGCCAAACGGTCCGAATTTAGTTTCCATATTCAGGTCAATGGACACAGGACCAAACACTTCTGCCGTAATTTCCAGAAGGTAAGGGAGATCGGTCAGTTGATACGGCCTGATCGTGATCTCTTCAATTTGCAAGGAAATTGGTCACTTCTAATTTCGTCGGCATGCCTGATTGAGCCCCAAATTTGGTCGTCGACAGAGCAGCTGCGGCATTTGCAAACTCTACCGCTTCAAAGAAATCTATACCTTGAGAAATGCCCACAGCCAAAGCTCCGGTAAAACAGTCGCCTGCGCCCGTAGTATCCGTGACGATTACCTTATGACCAGCGAAGTGTTTATGCATTCCGTCTGCCGTTGCGGCGAATACTCCGCCCGCCCCAAGAGTGATTACCACATTCTTCACTCCGAGCTTCAATAAATTAGTCGCGATTATGTCCGGATCGTAATCCGCGGTTGTGTCCCAACCTAGTAGACCGGCAGCTTCCTTTTCGTTCGGTGTGATAACGTACACCCCGTGCAGGAAACCGTCCGGAAGTTGTTGTGCCGGAGCCGGATTTACTATCACATTCTTACCTAGACTGTTGGACATCTTGACTAGATAGGCAACCGTTTCAAACGGCGTTTCAAATTGCGTGACCACCACTTTGCAGTTCTTAATGGTGAGCATGGCCCGATCAATATCGTTCGGGGAGAGTAGTCCGTTTGAACCCTGCGCGACGACAATGGAGTTTTCACCTTCAGCCGATATGCAAATCAACGCAACGCCGCTCGGCAACTCGGCGTCGCGCACAACATTATCCGTGTTGACACCCGCGGATTTAATTCCAGCGAGTGCGTTGTTGCCAAAGTCGTCATTGCCAATTCGCGCCACAAATCCCACCGATCCACCAAGTTTGGCGGCGGCGACTGCTTGATTGGCTCCCTTTCCGCCATTAGTGATTACAAATTTGTGGCCGAGAATAGTCTCCCCTGGCCGAGGAATATGTTCCGTGTGAACAACAAGGTCTGTGTTGCTACTACCAATAACAATGATCGCAGGGGAATCATGATTCATAGAAAGCGCCTCGGACTGCGCGACCACCTCATCTAAAGATCACGCTCAACGATAAAACGAGCAATAGCCCTGAGGGGGTCTGCCGATTCTCCGAATTCCGAGAGAGCGGCTATTGCGTTGCCTACTTCGGTATGGGCCATTCTTCTGGATTCGTCTAATCCAAAGAATTTTGGATATGTTGCTTTATTATTTCCTTCATCACTCCCTACGGGCTTGCCAATTTTTTCCTGATCGCCAACAATGTCGAGAATGTCATCCGCAATTTGAAACGCAAGTCCAATGCTCTGGCCGTAACTTGTTAATGCAGAGATCTGCGAATCCGTAGCCCCACAAAGTAGTGCGCCAACGATGGAGCTTGCGGTAATCAATGCTCCTGTTTTGTTCGCATGGATGTATTTGAGGGTTTCCAGAGAGATATCCTGGTCTTCGGATTCCATGTCGACAACTTGTCCACCCACCATTCCTTGCATTCCGGTTGCCCTGGAAATCATCAGGGTAGCCTCCACAACGCGATCTGAGGAGACAGTTGATCCATTCTTACCTATCAGTTCAAAC
>JBDUAM010000194.1:0-3155 GCA_040004655.1 Chthonomonadales bacterium
CAACTGCTTCTGGCAGATGGTCCCGATTGGAAGATCACCGATCTGATATCTCATTCTGCAGCAGGCTACGGCGACATTCTTGTTTCAGACACCGGGAAATTGCGTGCCGATCTGTTGGGCCTGCTTCGTACAAGAGCTCTGGTCTTATTCGAAGAGGCTGGTATTCGCCCGGATATCATCGACGCCGTCTTAAGCAACATTCCAGATGAGAATCTGGAAGCTCAGGTTGCTTTAAGTCGCGCACAATCGCTTCAATCATGTTCTACCAGAGCGGAATTTACTACCGTTGTTCAGGCTGCGGCACGCGTCGCAAATATCCTCAAGTCTTCAAAATCTGGAGGAGCTATTTCTGACGTCAGCGACGCCCTCTTTGCAGACCCGTCAGAATCGGCATTGTTTGAATCTGCCGTTTCGATAAAGCAATCTGTGACCATTGCAGCGCAGAGTCGTCAATATGATCAGGTATTCGTCGAACTTGCAACGCTAAGCCCGGAGGTTGATGCTTTCTTCCTGCAGGTGATGGTGATGGCAGAAGACGAAGCCGTTCGTCAAAATCGACTCGCGCTTCTCAGGTTGGTCGACGATCTATATCGAGAACTTGCCGACTTTACAAAGATTGAGGGTTAATCCCATGAAGCAACTTGCTTCCCGTACTGCTTTACTTCGCACGATCGTGCTCTCAGGATTTCTGGCGCTGGTCATGAATTCAGGAATTAGTGGTCGCGTTGCGGCGTTCACCGTTTCTGAAGTCGATCAACAGACACTTCAAAATCCGACACAGGACCCAAAAGATAAACCGGTTGCGAATCAAGCTCCGGCCGAAGATGAATCTACCACCCTGTTGAAGAAGGCACTCGCTGCCTACACCAATTCCAAATCCTATTCAGGAGAATGGACCTTCACGCAGGTTCGTGGCAACGACAAGGCTGAAGTTTCCATTGAAGTGAAGATGAAGATTGGCAAAAAGGCATCCATCAGAACTCGACCGGCGGAATCGATGAAAGACGTGCCTAAAGCTCAACTGCCAACGAGTGTATGTGCGGTTCTCGACGGCAAAACCGCGTGGTTTGAGAACACAGACGACGGCAAGTATTACAAAGTGGCTCTGACCAAGGATGCAAGTTTTTCGCCATTGATGTTCTTTCCTCTGCTCGGCGGGACCCGGAACGTAAAACGACTTCCGGATATCTCAGTCGACGGCACCGACATGATTGTTCTGCAAGCCGAATCGGGTAATGATACGGTGAACGTTCTTGTCCTTGACAACAAAACATACCACCTAAAATCGATGTCTGCAACGACTGATATCGGCGGAATCAAGTCGGTATCCACGCTAAAAATCAATAAAGAAGTCTTCGATGCCGAGATTTCTGACTCCCTCTTCACATACCGGGCACCAAAAAACTTCAAAGAGGTTCCCGCACCTCCAGGCGCGGCCGCCATCTTTGGGCTACCCGGTTAATTTCGACCAAATGAACCTTTTTCGACGCGGCCAGTACTAATCTATTGACAATGGGTGAGCTATTCGCATGAAACGCGTTCGAATGTCTTCAGCAATCCCCTTGTGGAGCAGACGTTGAGAGATGATCTGCGCTTAGCGCGTGAGATAGACCAGGGCGACAGGAGAGCATTTGAGCGGTTTCTGGACGCCTATGGCGGCCGAGTTCACGCACTGGTTCGACGCGCCATTCCCAACCCATCTGATGCCGAAGACGTCACGCAAGAGATTTTTGTGGACCTCTTTAAGTGCATGGGCAAATTTCGTGGAGACTCGGCGCTCTCCACATGGGTCTATCGAATCGCCATGAATCATTGTCTGAAACACAGGTCACGCATGAAGCCAGATAGCCTGGAGTTAGATGAATCGATGGAACAAGAGAGCGATTGGCGATCCAATCCGCTCTTGTCCGCCACCAAGAATGAACTCAAGGGACAGGTGTCGCAGGCGCTTGAGCAGTTGACGCCGTTGCATCGCGACGTGATCGTCCTGCACGAACTGCATGGCCTGACATATCAGGAGTGTGCTGAGATATTGGATATTCCGGTCGGGACGGTGAAATCCCGACTTTCAAACGCATTTACCCGTTTACGGTTGCTGCTGGGAAATTATGTGCTGGGGCAAGATGGACCATCTTTGCCGGAAGCCATAGGAGAGACGTACCGATGACACAATGCTCTGAAATCAGGCCGGACTTAAAGGCCTATCTCGACAACGAACTGCCGACGCCAACTAATAAAGTTGTCGCCGATCACCTTGGCGTGTGTGACGAATGTAGCCATCTGCTCTCTGAAATGCGCAAGGTTGGGCAGGTACTCAGTTCTATGGAGAAGCCGGCGGAATTTGCGTTCGACCCCAAGTTGAGGGCGAAAATCCTAAGCGCCCTGCCAACTGCATCAAGCCCTGCCCCAAAGGGTCGAGTTTTCTGGCCTTGGGGACGCGGTTTTCAGGTTGCTGGACTGAGCGCGGCATTGGCTGCGTTGGTTGTAGTGATGGTCGTCAATCGAAATTCCATGGACGAGGTCAATATGCGCAGTTCTGCCGAAAGCCCTGCATCAGGGTCTGCGGCGTCCGCACCTAAGTTTCCCTCAGATTCGGCACGGCAGTCTGAGTCACAACAAAAAGATGTTTCAAGGCAAGAAAATGCCGGAACTGCTTCGGCTAACGACAAGAAGGCTCAGGTCGAGTTTAAGAACACCGTTGGCGGCGTTGCTGATTCTAACCGACATCTTAATAGCAAGCAGGCTTTACCGAAATCAAACGATGCCAGGAAGTCTCCGGCCATTGCTCCGTCTTCGGATGCGATGAAATTGTTTGGCTCACAATTTGACAGAACCGCATCGGGATCTACTGAGCCTGATTTCACTCGAATCCCTCCGGTTACTGGTTCTGGTGCAACACTGGAATTAAAAATTGGCAAACCCGCAGTGCCAGCCCCAGCCTCCGGGAAGGGGGTCGATGCCTTGGCAACCAAGGACGCGCCAAACGAGAAGTCTTTAGCAAGATCCGGCATAGGAGAACGACCGGTAGCGCCAACAGCTGATTCCAACCAGATGGGCCGGGGCATTGGTCGCAACCTCTCGTCTACCCGATCCAATATAGAGCAACTTGAGAATGAGGTCCATAAAGTTACGCTGGTCGTCGACAGCCTCGACTT
>JBDUAM010000192.1:0-10621 GCA_040004655.1 Chthonomonadales bacterium
AAAGATCGGGCGACCCCAGGTGGTTCCGTTCTTTTGGACAATAAAGAGATCGGAATAGTTTCCGAGTACGGCACTCCGGAACAGCATCCAGGTTCTTCCATGCGTGTCCTGTTTGATGCTGATTCTACTTTTATCAGCTTCCACAGCTTTGTAATCAATGCGATCATACCAGGGCTTAACAGGTCCGTGCGGTTTTAGGACGTCACGCACGGCGTCGACTCCCGCAGTTCCTCCTGTCCCGGCAAGGTGCAGAAACGCCTCCTTTCGCCAATCCCATGGCGCTTTCGGGTTCTTCAGTGTTTCGATCATAAAGGTAACGGCTCGTGGGTCGGTTGAGTGGGATAAAGTCCTCAGCATTACGGCGCTTGCTTGTGACTGTTTACCGGTTGACTGTTTCAGGCGCTTGATCAGGACAGGGGTAATAAGTTCTGGATCGCCCTTTTCCATGAGTATCTCTTCGATTCCACTTTCAGAAGATTTCAGGCTTGCCATTTGATCGAACGCTAAAAGGAGGGTCTTCGTGTCAGACGGTTGTGCAGATTTCTTCAGGTACTCCAAACTATCTTTGAGCAGCAGGTACAAGGCGTAGCTGCCTCCGCGCGGCGCCCTGGAGGATTCAGAACTCCACTCGACATAGCGATCCAAAAGCGGTTGAAAAGTGTATTGGCGAAGCGCGGGAATCTGAGCACGTTCTGCATCATCCGTCTCCTCAAAATGAGATACAAGCCACTCGGCGTGCACTCGTTGTTCGGCCTCATTTGTAGGAATGGGCGCCAGTTTTCCGTGGCGATAGCAAAGAATCCGGGGCTCATCTACTGTCAGTGCAATCTTCGAATCATAGTATTTCACACCTCCGGTAACTGGTCGGTGGAGGCTCCAAACTTGCATTCCGTCAGATCGCACACAGAGCATAGGACGCCGCATAACCCACCCGAATTCACTGGACTGAGTAGATATAAAGTCGTCAATACCATAACTCCAACGGGAATCTTGAAGTTTGCCTCGCCATAATTCCATGCCGGTATTCAGATCGAGGCCAATCAGGCCACTGCTGCCGCTGCAGATGACAACATTTCTGACTAATCCCTCCGGGGTCAGTTCTTTGCTGCTCCAGACCATCTTGCCGGTAGTCACGTTGATTCGGCCGAAGTCGGGCCTCATCACCAGTAAATCCTTATGGAGACTAATGGGAGCATAGAGGCCCGCGGCATCCAATTTGTGCACCCATCGGATTTTCCCATCTACTGCATCGATGCCCATTGCACCTAAACCCGGGTACTCGAGATAGATTCCCGCAGTCGTAATGGCAAGTTGACCAGATGAAACGGGTGACCCTGATTTACCGGGCAGCGGTCGAGACCATGTTTGTGTTCCTTCCAGGCTGTACCGCGAAATTTTTGGCGAGTCGTCGAGGACATAGATCGAGCCAGCATTAAGCGCCAGATTGAGCCCACGGTGGGCGGAAGTGATGATCGTATTGCGTTTGCGAGTCGCGACATCGACACGAATAACTTCAAGATATTTGTCTTCGCTTGCAAGCAGGTAGATTTCGCCATTGACAATTGAACCGGATTGCAACGCGTACTTGGACGGAAAGCTCCAATTCAATTTGCCCGTCTCAATATCAAGAGCGTCGAATCGATACGATTCAGCAAAGTAGACGGTGTTTTTTTCAACGGCCACTATCCGTGGTCTGTCGCCTCCAATAAATGTCCACGCACGCACAAACGGCGGTTTGACAGGTTCCCCTGAGGTTTGTCCCTGTGACGTAACACCAGAAATTGCCAGAAGAAGAATGGACAGCAGTTTGATGTGTTTCATGATGAGATAGTTTACACTGAATTGCGATCAATCGTAGTGATCTAATTATTGCCCCAGTGTAATCCGATCAACCCTGAATTCCTTCGCTCCAACCAGCGTAACATACAGCCGCCCGGATGCGTCCACTTTGCAGATGTGCCCCACACGGGGACCCATATTATAGTGTTTAGCGAGGTATGGCAAAGTCCGTTTGTACGCGGACGGAGACATACCTGCCAACCATTTTTTTCGTTCATCCGCAATCCATTTTGCATAATGCTGCACCGGGTTAAATACTTCTGTGACCACGCCCCCCGGCGCTATTCGAAGAACCACGTGTTTTGGGAAGGTACTGTAATATACATTGCCCCGATCATCCGTTCCTACGACGCAGCCTGCATCTTTCACGGTCCCTAATAGCTCAGATTTCATGTCCTTCAGCCAATTCCAGCGGTAAATGTCGTACCCTACAATGTCCGTGTTGGACTTATTAAGTACAAAGTCAGAGGTGTAAATTTGTCCCGCATGATCAATAAACTGTAGCCGGCCATGAAAAGCCTTACGACGTCCATCGCCGATAGTATAATAGTCCTGAGAAATGATTTGCCCGACATCTCCTCTTTGAAGCGCATAGGCAACGACAGGCTTGCCTGCGGGGGAGAAGATGTGAAGTGACTGGTCCTCGATTATCAAGTAGACACGTCCTTCGTCGTCGGTCAGTATGTCGTCAACGGAATCGAGTTCATACTTTTTACCCCACCGATGGTGATAGAGTTTTGTCCATTTTGACCGAAGACTAGCGCTAACTTGTCGCGACCCTTTGCGATTAAGGGATTGACCAAATTCGAATAGGACTTTACCGGTTCTGTCAATTTTCTGGATGGCATAGCCGTAGTGCCGAGTGGTAAGATTTAACCAAATCGACCCATCGCCGCATAGCAGTATTTGGGATATATTATCTTCAGCGCGAGCGGGTAGAGGAATGTTTTGAGTTTGCTTACCGGTTGAGTCAAATAATACGATCCGATTCCATATGCGCCCGTCGCCCTTGCTGTCAACAATAAATTTTCCAGAGGAGTTAAGCAGGGCGCGATATTCAACTATGGCAATCTCACCCTTTGCATTAACCGATACATATCCAGTAATATCAAAAGTTCGAATTGGAAGCGGCAGATTAACGATCTCCGTCGTTCCGTGTGGGCTGTTTTTCGCCATAGGAATGCGCGCAACGGTTGTGGTTTGGACAGGGTTACCCTGAGCAAAGGCACACGAAGAGACGTTAAGATTGAAAAGGCTGACGAACAAAAATCCAATTGCAATGTGCTGTACAAGCTTCATTGCTAAACCTCCATCAATCAAGCAGTATTACCTGTCATGCAATAGAAGACTATTTAATGTTGAAACAGAAATTCCCGGGTGTTCACCAGGGTCCAGACAAGATCGGCGAGCGCCTTCGCACGGTCGGTCTCTTTTTTCAAATAGGACGTAGCTGTCGACTGCTCTCGCGTTGTCGGAAATCGCGACAGCGCCGAGAGATATAGCTCCTCGACCGCCTGTTCATCCGTAAGTCCTGCGTATTTATCCGCGCTGGAGAGGGCCATCTTATGGACCGTTTCGCCATTCAGCAACTCCAGGGCCTGCATCAGCGTTGGTGCGCTTCGCCGCTCGCAGGTGCAGGCCGTTTCGCGCACAGGCTGCCCGAACGCCGCGTTGAAGACACTCTTCTCGGGGTAGGGTCGCTGGGTGGCATAGTCCATTCGGTTTTCCACTCGCGCCAGGTCTGTTGTGAGTCGCTTGATCTCCGGGTCAAACTTCTCCATGCCCGGTTCGCCGCCCGATTTGTTGTACTCCGAAACGCGAGATGCAAGTTTGGCGCTGAGATCGGATGCCAACTTTGAAAGCCCGTCTGTCGAACCCATTGAGTGCGTCGAGTAACCGATGGCATCCTTCATCTGTTCTGCGGTCAGTAGTCGAATTTTAGCGTGAGAGAAAAGAACATCTTCGTTCGCATTGAAGGCGTTGGTCTCCATGGTTCGCTGGTAGGCGCTGCTCGCGCAGACCATTCGGATAGTTCGTTTGCGGTCGTATCCGTGCTCCTCAAAGTCCTTTGCGAGTGCGTCGAGCAGGGGCACATTTGCTGGTGGATTGGAAGATCGGAAGTCATCCACTGGGTCGACAATCCCGCGTCCAAACAATTCTGACCAGATGCGATTGACCTCGACCCGCGCAAAGTACGGGTTGCCCGGCTTCGTGAGCCATGCGGCAAAGGCGGCGCGCCTGTCTAAATCTGGATTTGCGCTCTGTTCTGGCGTCGATCCCCAGGCGGTCAGGACTTCGTGGGATGTTGGGTGCTGAACGTCGCCTGTTTTTGCCAGACTTACCAGCCCGGCCTTGTTGGTCTGGGTTCGCGCGAATACGGCAGAAAGGCTGTAGTAATCCTTCATGGTCCACGCTTCAAACGGATGGTTGTGGCACTTGGCGCACTCCAGCCGGGAGCCCAGAAAGACCTGCGCCGTCATCTCCGTACGCTCTTCAGACGTGGGAATCGCGAGGAAATAGTTAGCGGGCGCAACCTGCTGGGTATCCCCAAACGCAGTCAAAATGGTCCGCGCAAACTGGTCATACGGCATGTTCGATCGGGTTGCGTCTACCAGCCATTTTGAGAATTTCTCGGCTCGTCCATTCGTCAGGTGCGTGGGCGAAACCCGCATAAGGTCGGCCTTCTTCAGCGCCCAGAACCGTGCGTACTCCTCCGTGCTGAGCAACTCGACTACCAGCTTGTCGCGCTTGGATTTGTCCGTGTCCTTGAGGAATGCTCGAACCTTTGCGGACGAAGGTAACAGTCCCGTCAGATCGAGGCTTACCCTCCGCAGAAACGTCTCGTCGGAGCAGAGTCCGCTTGGCAGATACTGAAGCTGTTTCAGTTTGTCATTCACATGTTGATCGATGAAATTCGTCGCTGCCACGGCTCGCCACTGGAACCCCGGCACGTCTTCGATGACCGTAAAATAGATCGATTCGAGAAAGTGCAAATACCGAACGCTGATGCCCGCTTGTCCGCGATTCTTCCCCGTCACGCGGCCGTTAGGATCGACCGTTGCGACATTGGGATGAGAAGTCTCAAAGGTGGATATGGCCGTCACGTCGCGCTCGGTTCCATCGGAGAAGTGGGCTGTCACGCGGACCTGCTGCTGCAAAAACGGCGACTTTAGAACCCGTGCGCTGTCCGGAAAAATGGTAATAGAGGTGCATTTATTGGATGGAACGCTGGTTTTTGCGCCCTCCTGAATCCAGCCCTGAAGAATGGGCAGCGCAAAGTCTGACTTGTGCAGACGCTTCCCGCCGACATGCGGCACTTGAAGCTGGGGCTTCTTCAGCAGCAGGCTTTCGGCAGGGTCCATGACGTTTACGCGTCGATTAAACCCGTCGTGGGTGAGCGATACGCGGTCGATATCGGGGTCATAGCCAAAGAGGGAGAGGCTGAATCCGCCCTTACCGTGCGGCGATCCGTGGCAAGAACCGTTCGCGCAGCCTTGCTTGGTGAGGATGGGCAGGGTCTCGTATCGAAAGCTGACCGGGTCCGGCTGGCCGACCCCCGTGACCGTGATATTCGCCTTCTGCTGCACACCGGCGACCGTCACCATGAGGCTCGATTTTCCGTTTGCAAGCGGCGTGACGCGACCGTTTTCGATCTTCACCACACCCGCGCTCGCTGTGCGAAATTGCGCTCTATCTGTGAGGTCGACTGTCTGATCGCCAACCTTACCCGTGACCACTACCTGACAGTAATCACGCGCGCGGTTGAGGCGGATTTCGGCTGGCGTTAACGTTAGCGCCGTAACCAGAATCGGTTTGTTGGAAGTCGCAGCGGCCGGCTTCGCCTGGGCGAACGCAAATGCGGGTAGTGCCAGAAGCGCGAGGGCCAACGGCAGAGCGAATCGCACTAAAATAGCTCCTGGATAGGTTTGCCCTTGGCGGCAATGTAGATCGGCCGTGAGGTCGGAGTCTGTAGCGATTTGCTGCGATCAATGCCGAGTTTTTCGTAGATGGTCGCGGCGTAATCCTCGATCGTGTAGGCCATGGGACTATTAATGTATCCGCCGTCGCGGTCTGTGGACCCGACCACCTGTCCGCCCGGAACGCCAGCGCCAGCAAAGGCAAAACTGAACGCGAAGGTCCAATGGTCTCGACCCTGCCGATCGTTGATCTTCGGGGTTCTACCAAATTCCGTGACGAAGCAGACGAGTGTGTCTTCCAGCAGCCCGCGCTGATCAAGATCCTCAATGAGGGTGGAGAAGGCTTGATCGGTCGAACCCATCATCGGCCAGGTCTGGATACCAAATCGACCCGCGCCTGCGCCACCGTTCGGGATATTCGTGTGCTTGGGCGAGTAGATGGCGTCGTGGTGATCCCAGTTCATATTGCTGCCACCCGAATAGGTGACGGAACCACCATGATTATACGAATGCATCGGTTCGCGCACGTCGACGGTCACGTATCGTACGCCGGACTCGATCAATTTGCGCGCCAGCAGATAGCACTGCCCGCGATGTCCGGTGCCGTATCGTTCGCGCATGGCAGGCGATTCGGTGTCGAGGTCAAACGCTCGGCGAGTGCCTGGATTAGTCAGCATATCGGATGCCTGCGCAAAGAGCGACTGCATCGCCTCAACGTCTTTTCCGCCGGAGTTCACAAATCCCACATCCAACGCGCTCAGCAGGTCGTGTCGATCTTTGAATCGACGCTCATCCACATCTGCCAGCAACCCGAGATTGGGGACTTTCCAATTCGGGTCGGCTGGGCTTCCTCCGGACTTAAATGCGGTATATCCGGGCGGCAAAAATCCAACCCGGGACATCTCGGCCTGCTCATCCGTGCCCGGCACAAGTACGTTGGAAGGGAGGTAGAGCGCGTCCGTACCCATACGGTGTGCGACAATCGAGCTGATGTCCGGCATGTCGACCGGTCCGCCCGGCGCTTCACCACTAAATATGTATTGGCTGCCCTTGGGGTGGGAGTTGCCGATTCCGGGGGTCGGCTGGGTCATGCAGCGGACTACGGTGAGCTTGTCCGCCACTCGCGCAGTTTTGGTGAGCAACTCGGTGAACTGCATTCCGGGAACATTGGTACGGATCGGTTTGAATGGGCTGCGGTGTTCGAGCGGTGCGTCAGGCTTTGGGTCCCACGTGTCCATGTGTGACACGCCGCCCTGCTCAAAGATCACAAGCACGCGCTTGGCTCTACCGCCGCGGGGCAGCATGGCGTTGGCTTGCGATCCGGTAAGCGCGGCAAGTCCGCTGCCGAGGCCAATCCCAAGAAAACTTCGTCGAGATAGCAGGTGCGTTTTCATATTACAATTATAGCCGGAAGTTGGGGAGGGATGTGTGGTGTACGGGGCAATTTTGAATTCAAATTTCCGTATTTGTGTTCGGGAAATCAGTAATAAAATGTAACTGGACGAAGTGCCACCTGTGCGGGCGGGGACGCCCGCGCTCCTAACGACGGGTTTCAAAACTCTATGACAAGACCACCGTAATCGGAGCGCGCCCGTCCTCGTGCGCAACGGGAGACTTCTGGCATTGCTTCGTAACTTAGCGCGACACTATCTGTGCGGGCGGGGACGCCCGCGCTCCTAACGACGGGTTTCAAAACCCTCGGGCAACACAAACGTAATCGGAGCGCGCCCGTCCTCGGGCGCAACGGGAGATTCCTGGCAGAGGTCGTAACTTAACGCGACGCTATCTCTGCGGGTGGGGACGCCCGCGTTCCGAAAAGATTGTGTTGGTCGAGAAATAAAAGGCAAGAGAGAGTAGTCGGAGCGCGTCCGTCCTCGGGCGCAAAGAGAGTCTCACGGCATAGGTCGTAACTTAACGCAACGCTTCCTGTGCGGGCGGGGACACCCGCGCTCCTAACGACGGGTATCCAATCTCATGGGCGGCATAAACGCTACAAAATCGCGATTCCCGAATCGCCAATCGACTCAGGTATACTGTGAGGGCTCCATTGTGAGCGGTAGGTGCAGAACCAGAGTGTTCTCTTCTATCCGTTGCTGATTAGTTCCATTACAAACTGTGAGTGTTCGCGACCCCACCAGGGTCGCAGTGCTCCCTGCTGCGGCAACCGACCGCAGCCTTACGTCCGAAGGGAGGGTAGTAACACATGCGCCATTATGAGGCCATGTTTCTGGTGAATGCGGAAGTAACCGAAGAGGAACTTGCCGCCATTCTCGAGAAGTACAAAAAAGTTGTCACCGATATGGGTGGTGATGTCAGTTCCGCTGGTAAATGGGAACAGGGCCGCCGCCGATTAGTCTATGAGATCGACCGAAAGCGCGAAGGGATGTACCTCCTCATGCGCTTCGAAGCCAACCCCGACGTGCCCAAAGAGCTCGATCGTATCTTCCGAATCAGTGATGATGTGTTTCGACACATTGTTGTTCGACCGGATGAAGATTCGCTCAAGGCCGACGTGAAGCCTGAAGTGAAGGCCGAGCCGGTTGCAGATGCAGCCGAAGAAGCCCCAGCGGAAGAGGCTGCAGCTCCGGCAGAAGCCGAAGTAGTTGCCGAGGCTCCGGTTGAACCCGAAGTCGCCGCTGAAGCTCCGGTTAAGCCCGAAGTGGCCGCCGAGCCGGTTGAAGAAGTCGCTGCTGAAGTGACTCCTGAAGCCGAACCGGAAAAGGTAGCCGTCGCTTAGTCGTCTGATTCCGAAATCGTCACCGAATTGAACCGCAGGGAGTAATCCAGCGGATCGGAGAAAATCATGTTGAACCGAGTGGTATTGATCGGGCGTATGACGCGCGATCCTGAATCGCAATATACGTCAAGCGGCATCGCGCTGGCTAAGTTCAGCATCGCGGTAGACCGTTTTACGAAGAACGCAGAGACGGGCGAGAAAGAGGTTGACTTCGTCAACATCGTCGCCTGGAGAAAGACTGCCGAATTTGTGACGCAGTACCTTGGCAAGGGACGACTGGTTGCCGTGGAAGGCAGATTGCAGATTCGCAATTACGTTGCGCAAGATGGCACGAAGCGAACTGCTGCCGAAGTGGTTGCCGATAGTGTGCAGGGCCTCGACAGGGCGAAAGATGGAGAAGGCGGATACAACGCCTCCTACAACAACGCGCCTGCTGGAGATGAAGGCGGGGCTCCCCCTACCGGAACTCCCGCCGTCGGTCGACCCGCGCCCACCAATGCGGATGACGATCCTTTCGCAGACGAATAATTCATCGAATAGATCATGAACGCGGGAGGTAATCCCCTGTTCGATTTTGACAAAGAGGATAGATATGTCATCATCACCAGTCCGAAAACGTACGCCGGGCAAGTTCCGACGTCCACGACGAAAGGTCTGTCTCTTCTGTGTGGAGAAGGCGACCTACGTAGACTACAAGGCGCTAAACAAAATCCGCAAGTTCGTAACGGAGCGCGGCAAGATGGTTCCGCGACGCACCAGCGGCAACTGCGCCTCGCATCAGCGATTGTTGGCCACTGCCATCAAGCGGGCTCGCCACATGGCGCTGCTTCCGTACGTCGCAGATTAAGTTGTATAAGTTGAAAAATCCCTCGGAGCCAATGGTTCCGGGGGATTTTTTTTGAGTGGGAGAATGGGCGATATGAGACATGATGCCCGTCGGCATATTCGAGACCCACGTTGGGGCGGACCCAGGTGTCCATCCCGGTCGACCATCGAGTTGTAATCGAGAACAAGATTGCAGTCGGGAGTAGGGGCGAATGATTATTCGCCCATGTGGTCCACCGGGTTGTAATCGAGAATGAGAATAGCGTCGGGATAGATGGCTAATGGTCTCCCGCCAACGCCGTGGGTGACCGGCCTGACATTCGGGACCGATATCAGCGAGAATTGCCTCGACTCCGCCCGCATAACTCTGCCGCAGCCTCTGGCCACGTGGGATATTCAAATTCAAAACCCGCATCCAACAATCGGCCGGGGATCACCCGTCGGCTCTTCAGCACAAGCTCAGATTCGGTCTTCAGAATTCGCGCACCGATCTCCAGCATCCACTCCGACGATGGTAACCCGAAAGGCATGCCCCATGCTTGTCGCAGAATCCGCATGAATTCAGCATTTGGTAGGGGGTTTGGAGACGCAAGATTGACCGGACCCTCGACGTCGGAATGCTCGATGAGCCAGAGAACGGCTCGATAGAAATCACGCTCATGGATCCACGAAATATACTGCTTTCCGTTGCCACTTGTGCCACCGAGTCCGTGCCGTACAAGCCTCAGCAGCGTGTCAAATATCCCGCCGCGATCCGGACTCATGGTCATCGCGGATCGCATCAACACCTTGCGCGTCTTAGGGACAACCGCCTCATTGGCCGCCTGCTCCCATGCCTTTGCCACGCCAATACTGAAGTTCCAGGTATCTGGCGCCCCCGGTTCATCGCCGCCGAGGATGCCGGTCGCTTCATCATTCGGGGCGTCCAATCGGTGGGCGTAAATGGTCGCCGTACTCATCTGCAGCCAGACTGGAGGTGGATTAGCCGACTGTGCAATCGCCTCCCCAACGACCTTTGTGGATTTTACGCGTGATTCCGTGATAATCCGACGGTTCTCCGGATTGTAACGGCAGTTAACGCTTCGACCTGCGAGGTTGATCACCACATCGGCGCCATCTATCTCGGCAGCCCACAGACCAATAGTCTCCACGTCCCACGCAACCACTCGCCACGGAGATTTTTCGGGATGTCGACTGAAGGTGACGACCTCGTGCCCATCCGCCGTAAATGCCCGTGCGAGGCAGGCCCCAATCTGTCCGGTGCCACCAGGGATGACGACTTTCAATTTATCACTCATTGAGC
>JBDUAM010000388.1:0-10590 GCA_040004655.1 Chthonomonadales bacterium
CTGCCACCGCGACGCAGCGAGCCCGTTGAGGACCGCCAGCACCGGAAAGACGGCGACGAAGTGCGGACTCAGCCCGACGCCATGGCTTGCTTCCAGCGCGAAGGACCACGTCATGAATTCAGCGATCGGTTTAAGGCCTACCATTGCAGCGCCCGTTGCCAAACCTGCGATTCCGATTTCGCTGATTGGTGTGTCGACCACGCGTCGCGGACCAAATTTTTGCAGCATACCCTCGGTCACCCTATAGGTTCCTTGATACTGTGCTACTTCTTCGCCACAGATAAAGACAGCGTCATCGCGCTCCATCTCTTCTGTCATTGCCAAACGAATGGCTTCGGCATATCTCATAACCGCCATAGCGGTGGTCTCCTTAGTTACGTACGACTGTGATTAATGGTGTAAACGGGAATAATTACGAGTAAACATTCTCGTAGAGGCTATCAAGCGGTGGCTCGGGGCTCGCTTCGGCGAATTCAATGCTTTCGTCGACAATTCTTAGAGCTTCCTGATCGATCGCTTCCGCACCGTCGTTATCCAGCCAGCCCTTTTTGTGGAGGAAATCGCCGAGTTTGACAATCGGATCGCGCTCTTTCCATTTGTTAAACTCTTCTTCGGTTCGATAGAACTTGTATCCTTGCGTATTGTCATCTCCGACGCCATGACCAACAAATCGGTAGCAGTTCATCTCGAGGAAATAAGGTTCCTGGGTTTCGCGCATATGCTTCAGAACTCGGCTCACAACTTCTTGAACGGCGAAATAGTCCATACCATCCACTTTTTCGCCGTTAATTCCGTGGGCCTTAGCCTTCTGGACAAAGTCAGTTTGAGCGGTTGAGCGAGTAACAGCGGTCCCCATTGCATACTGATTGTTTTCTAGAATATACAGCACTGGAAGTTTGTACAGACCAACCATGTTAAAGGATTCGTGCACGCCACCCTGGTTCATGGCGCCGTCGCCGAAATAGCAAACGCAGACGTTCTTGCTGCCCTGATATTTGAGCGCGAAACCTACGCCGAGGGAGATTGGCACAGGGCCTCCGACAATACCGTCGCCACCCAAAAATCCGTTGTCCGGATCAATCAGGTGCATTGAGCCGCCCTTGCCGAGTGCGCATCCCGTGGCTCGACCCATGAGTTCGGCCATGATGGCTTTGGGGTCCGTACCACATGCTATTGCATGGGCATGGTCACGATAGGTACAGAGAATCTTATCGCCTGGCAAATCCAGTTGAGGTATTACACCGGCCACGAGCGCTTCTTGACCGTCATATCGATGCAGGTAGCCTCCCATTTTGCCTTCACGGAATTTACGATAGGTCGATTCTTCAAAGCGTCGAATCAACACCATCAATTTGTAGATGCCGAGAAGATCTTCTTTGGAGTTCTCGCTCTTCACTGCTTCTTTGACCGCGGTCTTTGCCATTCCGTCTCTGTCCTTCCAATTAACCTGAGGATCCACACCTAACGACTCTCGAACTACCGCCTGCCTGCATGCGAATCGACAACAGCTTTTTCGAGTACGTCTACAACATTCTCCACCTCTTCTAACATCCGAGGCGAAGTAAGAGAAAAAGTGACGGAGTCACCTGTAAATCGATGTTTTTTGTAGAGTAACTGCAGCATCCTGATCGCTTCTGGAGTGAGCCGTGCATTTGGCCCAAATTTGATCAAAACCTCAGTCCTTTCACCTCGGACCGATGCGATTCCTGCATTTTTGGCTCGTAGCCGTAATCTGAGTACGGCAAGCGCTGTCCATACCGGCTTTGGCGGATCTCCATACCGATCTTCCAACTCTTCCTGAAGAGCCTCGATTTCCTTCACGGCACGCACGGAAGACATACGTTTGTAGAAGAAGATTCGCTCCGCCTCATTGGGAATGTAGTCTTCCGGGATATGAGCGGTAATGGGCAGGTCGACCGGGGGCAAAATATCCTCGGAAATCTCTTCCCCTTTTGCCTCGGTTACGGCCTGCGCAAGTAATTGACAGTATAAATCGTACCCCACAGACACAATAGCTCCGGATTGTTCACTCCCAAGAAGATTTCCTGCACCACGAATCTCAAGGTCACGCATGGCAATCTGGAAGCCGGAACCCAATGATGTGAACTCCTGCAAAGCTGTTAATCTCAGTTCTGCCTGTTCGGTTAGCTGTTTATGCGGTCGGAACAGCAAATAACAATATGCTTGTCGATCCGATCGCCCTACCCTGCCTCGTAACTGATAGAGTTGCGCAAGTCCCATTCTATCTGAACGGTCCACGATGATTGTATTTACGTTCGGTACATCAAGTCCGTTCTCGACGATCGTTGTACACACCAGAACGTCGACTTCTTGGTGATAAAAGTCGTACATCAACTGTTCAAGATCATCATCCGACATCTGCCCATGACCGATACCTACACGTGCGGCCGGCACAAGTCGACTGATTCGCTGCGCAACATGCGCAATACTCTCAATTCGATTATGAATGAAGTAGACCTGTCCGTTACGCTCCAACTCACGCAAAACCGCATCTTTAATCAGATCATCATCATACTCGCGCACATAAGTGACAATCGGCAATCGACCTCTTGGCGGATCTTCGATTACGCTCATGTCTCGCAACCCGGACATGGCCATGGAGAGGGTACGGGGAATCGGTGTCGCGGTCAGGGTTAGAACATCGACCGATTTGCGCAATTGCTTCAGTCTCTCTTTGTGCGCAACGCCGAATCTTTGTTCTTCATCGACCACAACCAATCCGAGGTTTTTAAATTCAATATCTTTGCTCAGCAGCCGATGCGTGCCAATTACTACATCCGCAGCGCCAATCTTCAGGGCTTCAATCGTCGCTCGAATTTCAGATGGCGACCGAAACCTACTCAACAGATCCACCCGAGTTGGATAGGCCGCAAATCGCTCAGAGAAAGACCTAAAATGCTGCGCGGCGAGAATTGTGGTCGGACAAAGTACGGCCACCTGCTTGCCAGCATCAACCGCCTTAAACGCGGCCCGCATGGCGACCTCTGTCTTACCAAATCCAACATCTGCGCAGACCAGTCGATCCATCGGACGCTCTTTTTCAAGGTCCGACTTTACGTCTGCGATGGCATTGAGCTGACCGTTGGTCTCTTCGTAAGGAAACGCTTCTTCCATCTCCATTTGCCAGGGAGTATCGGGGCCATAGCTGGGGCGTTCGGCGGCGTTGCGCGCGGCGTAGAGCTCGATAAGCTCATTCGCCATGTCCTTGGCCTGCTCTTTGACTCGACGAGTAACGCGAGCCCACTCGCCACCACCGATCCGATGGACAACCGGCTTATTACCGTCACCAACGTAACGCTGCAGCCGATCAATTTGATCCGCAGGCACGAAAAGGTTGTCACCACCAAGGTATTGAACATGGAGAAAGTCGCGCTCGGTATTCTCGATTTTCCGTTTGACGAGGCCCATATACTGGCCAATACCGTGATGAATATGGACGACAAAATCGCCATCACGGAGGTCAAGAACCGTCGAGATTGGCACACCAGTTGCGGCTCGACGTCGATTCTGAATTGGCCGTGCTCCACCGAACAACTCTGCATCCGTAGCTACAAATAGGCCAGCCTCAACAAATTTGAACCCGCGTCTCAGTCGACCTTCAAGAATTCGTACGCTGCCCGATTGATTTGGCTCCGCATTACTTAGTACCGCGAGCCCCAAATCACGACAAATCTCCGCAACGCGGTGCGGTTGATCGGTGACGATGATCGCGTCAGCGCCTTTTTCGACCCAGTTTTTCGCCTGTTCGGCGTAATAAGGCAGACGACCTCGAAATGAATCCATCACGGACCCGGATCCAGCAAGGTGAAGATCTATCGTCCCGAAGTCGTGTTTGCGCGACATCTGGGATAGATCAATGGACGTAAATCGTTCGTGAGCGAGTCTAACGCCTTCGGTCGTTCGAGAATGAGTAGTTGGTTGGTCCAGCCGATCCCCGTGATCATATCGACGCGATTGGGAATCCTGTTGCTCTTCTGCGATGCGCTCATCGTGAATGAGAATTTGTCCAGGTTCGTCGAATATGACTACCCCACCAAGGTTTGCCCGACGGGCTCCATCTGCGAGGAAATCGAAAGCATCAAACGACTTATCCATGAGGTATGGAAGATATTCAATCAGCCCATCAAAGTAGATACCAGCCCGGATTCGATCTACATCTCGACCGATGCGACTCTCAACGTGATCGAATGCTTCGCGGTTCTTCTCGCGTGCAAACTCCATCTTGCGATCGTGCAAAGCTTCCGTGATCAGCGTACATCCAGCTTCTCGAATGGAATCTTCAAATCGAATTTCTGCGGCTGGTAATACTCGCAATGCTTTCAATTTCTCGTTAGATCGTTGTGTCACTACGTCAATGGCGCGAATAGATTCAATCTCATCGCCAAAGAAATCGAGTCTCGCAGGTGTCTCCGCAGTAATTGGGAAAATATCAACAATTCCACCCCGGCGAGAGAACTGGCCTGGCCCAGCAACTGTCTCCATCGAAGCGTAGCCTATTTCCACAAGTCGTTCAGTAAGATAAAGAATATCAATGTTGCGTCCTGGTTCCAACGTGATCTCACCCGTAAATGCCATATCAGGGGAAACGGTGGGCTGAAAAGCCGCCATTCCTGTAGTCACCACAACAGCGGGTCGCCCCGATTGCAAAACCTCGAGGGCGCTAATTCTCTCGCCAACAGCTCGAATGTCGCCGAGGTCACCGCCCATTCGCATACCGGAAGTTGCGGGCAACACAACAACCTCATCGGACAACAAGCCAAATTGAATCAGGTCGTCAACCCACGCCAGAGCTTCTTCATGAATTGCGGTTACTACAAGGTAGATTCCGGGTCGATTACGAAAGAGCCAGGCGAGGATGATGGATCTGGCGGAACCTGCGAGGCCATCCAGTTGAATGGACGTAATTTCTGTACGATTTATGTTTGCAAGGAGGTCTGAAGCCGAAGGGTGTTTGCTAACAGAGTCGACAAGAGAGGCCGTGCTCCACAGGCGAGCCGGTTTTGAGTCGAGAGGAACGTCGATTTGTGGTGCAATAACGGCCGACATCCAGTGTTCCTGCAACTACATTGCGATTCAAGGAGATTGTAACCGTGGTAACAACACCCTTAACCGACTACGTATTATACCTCGTGCGAAATCATACTAACCGGAACTCAATTCCGCGAAGTTTCCAGGTTATTTGAATGTCAAAAGATGCCATTATAATTGACATAACAGGTTGTTAATCGGTAAACTGCGTGGTAATTATGCTCCCGTCTGATCTACTTCTCAGTCCATTTAACTCAAGTCATTTGCGACCACTCTTCCACCTGTCCGCACTCTGGTGCGATAAGGCTGCACAAAATGAAGAAGGGGTTTACCTTGTCTGATCACCTATCCAGAATTAACAGTCCAGCCGACTTGAAGCACCTCTCGATTGAAGACCTCAAAGATGTTGCGGCCGAGTTGCGTCAGGCGATTGTAGACAACCTTTCCAAAACCGGCGGTCATTTCGCTTCCAACCTTGGCGCAGTGGATATGATCCTCGCGCTGCACACGGTCTACTCAGTGCCCCATGACAAGATCATCTGGGATGTTGGTCATCAGTGCTATGCCCACAAGATGCTTACGGGTCGGCTGGATAATTTCCCCACCCTGCGGCAATACGGCGGAATGAGCGGATTCCTGCGTCGCGATGAAAGTGAATTCGACCTCTACGGAGCAGGGCACGCGAGCACCTCGATTTCTGCGGCTTTTGGATATGCGGTTGCCCGAGACCTTTCTAAGAGTGACGAAGCTGTTCTCGCCGTTATTGGTGATGCTGGCCTAACAGGCGGACTCGCACTTGAGGGATTGAATAACGCTGGCCACAGCGGACGCAATTTTACAGTGGTGCTAAATGACAATGAAATGTCTATCGCACCAAACGTTGGAGCCCTTTGCGCTTATCTCGCAAGACTTCGTACGTCTGCCTTCTATCAGAATGTGGAGCGCAAAACCAAGAGCGCCCTCATGAAGCTCCCGGCTGGTGAGTTTGCTTCTCGCGCCGCCAGTGGCGTATTGAAACATAGTGTGACGCATATGGTGGCCCCAGAGCATACCGGTGTCATATTTGAAGAGATGGGATTTGAGTACATCGGCCCGATTGACGGTCACGATCTTCCCCTGCTCATCGATGTCTTTAAGCACGTTCGTGAGATGCAAGGTCCTGTTCTGGTCCACCTTATTACGCAAAAAGGTAAGGGGTACCAACTTGGTGAAGGTGACCCACGCAAGTGGCACGCCGTCACGCCGTTTGAACCTGAAACCGGTGAGGTTCACAAGAAGTCATCCGCGCCGACGTACACCTCTGTGTTTGCCGAAACACTCATCGAAATGGCAGAGACGGATGAAAAGATCGTCGCGATTACAGCTGCCATGCCAGACGGTACCGGGTTAAACAAGTTCCAACCAAAATTCCCGGATCGCTATTTTGATGCTGGAATTGCCGAACAACACGCAGTTTGCTTTGCAGCAGGACTTGGCGCTGCCGGATTCAAACCTGTTTGCGCGATCTACTCCACGTTCCTTCAGCGAGCATACGACATCATTGTCCACGACGTGGCTCTTCAAAACCTTCCATGCATCTTTGCGATAGATCGTGGCGGCCTTGTCGGTGAAGATGGCGGAACGCACCACGGCGTCCTTGATATCTCGTACATGCGTGCCATTCCTAACATGGTTGTATCCTCACCGAAGGACGGCGAAGAACTAGCACATATGCTGAGGTTTGCATCTGCTCACCTCGATACGCCGGAGGTCAGTCCAATTACTGTTCGATATCCGAGAGGCAATGTGGAGACAATCGACTGGGGTGTTGAACGTGAGTCGATTGAGCTTGGTAAATCTGAGTTGATAATGGATGGCGATGACATCGCATTCATCGCATTCGGTTCCATGGTCTATCCGTGCTTCAAGGCTGCACAGGAATTGGCAAAAGACGGGGTCAGCCCGATGGTAATCAATGCTCGCTTCGCCAAACCGTTGGACGAAGAAGCCATTCTTGCCGCCGCACGAAAAACAGGGAAATTGATTGTAGCCGAAGAAGGAACTAAGGTCGGAGGGTTTGGATCGGCCGTGCTCGAACTTTTGGCATCAAAGGGTATGACTGATGTTAAAGTTCGAACCTTTGGAGTTCCCGATCACTTCATCGAACATGGCGCCCCGGACATACTGCGCAAGCTCTGCGGTCTAACCACAGAAGATTTCTTGTCGGGTGCGAGATTCATGCTGGGATTACCCACACTTTCAATTGAGGAAACCCCGGTTGCCGTAGCTCAGTAATCTGGAACTGTAACCTTTGAAAGCCCACTGACATTATCAGAGGGCTTTTCTTTTACGTTGAGTCCTGACCGAAAACACGCCGATAGAGGTTCGTTTGAAGCATGTTTTCGGGGTCAACTTGTTTCTTTAACTTTAGAAACGCCTGGACGCGCTCTTCTTGCAAATAATCGGACATTCGCTCAGCACGAATGGTGCTGTCCTTCGCGAAGTAGAACCTGCCGCCGTTATGGAGAACGAGCTCGTCCATCTCAGCACAGAGCTTCCAAAGCCGTGCTTTATTCTTCTTTGTAACCTTAAAATCTAGTGCCAGGCTAAAGCCATCCACAGCATGGGTCATCAAAAATGGGTCTTCCCTATGTCGCTTCATCACGCCGAGGTAGGAGATGATCCCGAACTTGTGTTGAAGTTCAACCTGCTTTCGAAACACATCATATGCAGTTTCTTTAGGGATAAAGCTCTGGTACTGAATGAGCCCACCAGGTCGGTAAGACCACTTCCAATTTGGAACGTAATCCAACAGGAAGGCAAAGCCTGCATGAGATTCCATGTGGGATTTCAGGTGAGATAATTTCCCAGACTGGTACTTCGCCCAGTTGATGAAGTGCATGCCCGTGTTTCGTACAAACGGCTTCATAAATCGCCACATCATGGATTTTGGAACAAGCCCAAACAGGAAAGTATCTGGCAATTCTTGATTTTCCATTTTCAATGAATTGAAAGGCGCGCTGTCTTCGCCTTGTTGAAGGTAGTTCGCTTGGTGCATCAGGCCGCGCCCAAGTCCGGTTCCTTTGCCAAAACAGTCCAACCATGCAACGAGGTAGTCAGCAGTTCCTGACCGCGTTTCGAAAGCATCCATCATGGATCTCAAGTCCGGGCAAGATATTGGGAGCACCTTCAACTTACCGGAGTAAATGCGTTTGAGCTCTAAAGTGATCGTTAGAAAACATCCCAACATCCCAAACCCACCGATAGCTGCGTGAAAGAGTTCCGCATTTACTTCCCGGCTACAAGACCTCGTTTCACCATTTGGGAGTAGTATTTCGAAGTGAAGAATGTGGTCGCCAATCGTTCCAACGGCAAAGTTGTTCTTACCATGGATATTCATGGAGGCTACACCACCAATGGTTGGGAACATGGTCCCAGGGACAACGTATGGCCACCAGCCGTCGCCAATGCAGTGTCGCCAGATATCGCTAATGGTTACGCCCGGTTCAACTATGATGACGCCTGTGGATGGGTCCCAGTCAAGGATTCGATTGAACCGCGTTAAATCAAGCGAAATCTCTTCGCTGCCAATAGAAGCATCGCCGTAGCTTCTGCCAGCGCCCCGAATGGCAATCTTGCGGTTTGTTCGTTTTGCTGTCTCGAAGACTACTGCTACACCTTCGGCAGTACTTGGTTGATAAACATACTCAACAGCGCTATCCGCCATGCCCCATCCCCAAACTCGCTCGAGTCGATCTGTGGGCAGGGAAGTCGATTTAGTTGTCGAGCTTATGTTTGAATCAAGTTGGGGTTCGACATAATTTGTAGCAACTTCACTCATGAATTCAGGTTTTTCATTCGTTGAAAGAGGAAGGACGGAATGGTTCTAATAATGAACATCACCAACTGCCATTTCCGGGGTACGTAAGCAATCTTCTTCTTGTTGGCCGCCGCGCTGATGATCAACCTTGCGGCTTCATCTGCGTTGATGATCATGGGAAGTTTCCCAACATCCGAAGTGGCCGTCATCGGAGTTCGTACTGGGCCAGGCTTTACTATCACTACATTTACGCCATTGGCCCCTACCCTGTTACGAATAGCTTCCATGTAGGTATTTAATCCTGCCTTGCTTGTTGCATAGCCTGCCATTCCGCCTCGACCTCTATCCCCTGCTACGGATGAAATACCGACAATCGTGCCCGCACCTGTCCGGCCAAAGCGTTCTGCCGCAAGGTTTATCCATGACATCGCACCTATGACGTTGATTTCTATGATCGCCTTTTCTTTATGGATATCGTACTCACCCAACGCGAACGACGGCATGATGCCGGAAGCATAGAAGATGGCATCGAGACCGCCAAGTTCAGTGCAGATATCCTGAAATATCGCTGGAGCAGAATCAATGTCTGTTACATCGTGAGCTCGATAAATGGCATTACCAATCGATGCGTTGGAAGTCGCAGAGGGAATGACTCCAAGGTTGTTCATCTCGGATACAATTCGCTTCAGCTCGTCTTCACGTCGAGCTACCAGGCATACGCGCACACCCGCGGCGCTTAACTGCCGTGCAATCTCCTCACCAATTCCGCTGGACGCCCCAACGACAATTGCTTGCTTCCATGGACTATTCACTGAGGACTCTCCTGTAGAGCGTCAAATTGCTCGGTTCGGTAATGTGGCAAGTTCAATTCCAGATATTGCAAATTCTTTGAGTACCGATTGAAGAAGTGCAGATGTTAACAGGTTAGAATCCAAACCTTTTGTAGAGCACCAGTAGAGTATCTCCATTCGAACACCCACTTCCACGACCTCTTTGATGAGGACATCTGGAGCAGGAATCGCCTCAATGTTTTTCTGATTAGCGATAAGGTCTAAAATTACCTTTCGGGCCCTGTCAATATCGGTCGCATGAGACAATAGTATCAGGGCAGACATTCGCTTCGCAGGAAAGGCCGTATAGTTAGTAACGGGATTGGTGTAGATGTCTGAGTTTGGGATACTCACTTTCTTGCCATCGATAGTTCTGAGAACGGTGGCTCTCATTTCGATGGATTCAATTGTCCCTTCAAACTCTTTTACCTTTATGCTATCCCCTGCAAAGAATGGACGAGTTAATAGAATTAGGACTCCTGAAAGGAAATTACCTAGGATGTCCTTAACAGCAAATCCAACTCCAAAACCAATAAGGCCAACACCAATGCCGAGGGCTGCGAGATTAATCTTGAGTTGGGTCAACGCTTCGAAAATACCGATAAGCATAAACAGAATGAACACAATGCGACTAAGCATATTCGAAACATCGCGATCAGCATTGGATCGACTAAATGCGGACCGCATTATTTTGCGAATGATAAGAGCAAGTACCCAGAAAGATATAAGAAGCAATATGGCCGAAATCAGGTCTGGAATTCGAGTCACAAGGTCGTCTACCATACCCGGCAAGACTCTTGCGATTTTATCTTTAATTGGCATGTGTTTGTTTTGAAGAGGATCCTATATCAGATGGCGGGAGCGTGTGGGAATCGAACCCACCGGAAGCAGGTGTACCCCACCCCCCTCGCG
>JBDUAM010000092.1:0-10562 GCA_040004655.1 Chthonomonadales bacterium
ATAAATCCACTTGGCGCAATAGAGATTCCAAAATCAGATAACAACATATCAGATGCCTCCCGGCGGAACGGACCGAATGCCATACTCCCGCTTAAACTGCGCATCGGACTGGTAGACGCTGAGCGCCATCCCAACCGCGACAATCGCGAACGAGGCAAGCCACATCCAGTATCCGATGCCGAGACGTCTGAAAACGAAGAGTGGGTAGAGGTTCAAGGCAAAACACCCTGAAAGTAGGTACGGTGCAAATCGTTTGAGGCCAGAAAGTCGGTCCATCATGGTGAGGCCAGTGGCAAGCATGACCAGACTTGTCAGAACAGAACACATCAAAATGGGATCAAGGAACATGGAATACTTTAAGCATTCCAACGTCGCCCGCCAACCAAAATAAGTTCCAGAGTTAACACTTATCAGTGATCCATTCGTGTTGAATGCTGGCAGGCCAAAAGAGATGAGGAAGAGTCCCCAGCCAGAGTAGAGCAGCCATTTGGAAGCATTTTTCATGGTGTTAGACCTTACTACTTAAACCGGAACACAATCACTCCGATGTCAACCTGAAAGTATTGAAACATGGTCTTACTACTCTGACGACCGCAACCAACAATGCTTACCGGGCACGCGCAGAAACCATATTCATCCTTGTCTAAAATGCTGGCGCTACACCCTCGACTTCTTGCATAAACCAACGCTACCAGAACCGCAACGGCAATGGTTGCCAATTTGCGTCGTTTTGAAGTTTTGTGGTTTGGGTCCATGGTGGTTTCCAATGGTAGTTTACCTATGATTCCATCCCTTGCCGGGAGCTCTGAAGTCAGATTCTATGTTGGTAAATCTTGTATCCTGATACAGAGTCAGCACCATGCCGACCCCCGTCACAGCAAATGATGCCAGCCACACCAGATAGCCAGTCGAGTGAAAATGGAACCGTAACATTAAGGTGAAGTCAAGCGCAGCACAACCATAGAGAAGAGCGGGTATCCACTTTATTAGCTGGGAAGCTTTTCCAGACAGTGAGAGTGCGGCCAAAACCATTGCGAGGTTGGTCACACTCCCCAATAGGAATAACAGTTGGTGTCCCTTTAGCTGCGAACCAATGGAAAGAAATTCCATGCCAGTGGCAATTACCGTCAGACGCGGCTTATCCGGGTAAAAATTAATGGATGGGGCCTCGAGAAAAAAGGCGATCACATAAAGCGAAAGACCCAAAATCCAAATCGTTCTGCCAACGCTACTCAAGTGACACCTTTGCTTTCTCACCACTTGGCTTTCAACATACCGCGTCTGACCTGTTTTGCATGGCCATCTACGAATGCATATAGGTCGGCCCCATTATGTCTGGGTGCTTGAGGTAACGATTTTCCGCTACCCACCGCATCAAAACTGACAGCATCGGACTCAAAAATCATCACTGTTGATGCGGGCATTTCCACCTTTGCCATGGTAATTCCGTCTAACCTGGCATTAAACGCATAGGTAAATTTGGATTGAGTGGCAAGGCATTGGCTTGTTCGAATATATTCTGATGAATACCTCGATTTTGAAAGCGAAGTCCGCCAAGAATATGCTGGAGGCAAGTGATCATCATAATATGCAGAGTACATGATTATTGAGTTAGCAAGCAATTTCAGGTTTGACATACATCTACCATTAAAACTATTGCTTTGAGCGGACATTAATACATGATGAACTTCACCATACATAAACTGAGCAAAGACGACCGCAAGGGCCAACCCGATCATGCAACCAATGGATGGTGGCCAGCGCTTCATTTTGCCGACTTCGGGACCATTCTCTTCCAAATTATGTGCCTGGTTTCCGAGGCAGCCTCAAGTAATAATCCCGTTGATCACATTCCCGTAAACATCGGTGAGTCGCTCGTCGCGACCCTGGTGGAAGTAGGTTAGCTGGGTGTGGTCCATACCCATGAGCGCGAGGATGGTGGCGTGGATGTCGTGCATGTGGGTCTTGTTGACCGCCGCGGCAAAGCCGAACTCGTCTGTCTCGCCGAAACTGGTACCGCCCTTCACGTTGCCGCCTGCCATCCATGTTGTAAACCCGTACGGATTGTGGTTTCTCCCCGGCGCGCCGACTCCCTCGGTAAACGGCATCCGGCCGAACTCCCCGGCCCAGATCACCAACGTGCTCGCCAACAGCCCCGTGCGCTCCAGATCGGTGAGCAGCGCGGCAATCGGCTGATCGGTCTCCATGGCGTGTCTGCCGTGGTTCTTCTCCACGCTCTCATGCGCGTCCCACGTCTCCTCCAGGTGCCCGCCGCCGCTGTATAGCTGAATAAATCGCACGCCGCGTTCGACCAACCGCCGGGCGACCAGACAGTTGCGGCCAAATTCGTTCGTCGGCTCTTGACCCACGCCATACATCTCCAGCGTTTCGCGCGACTCACGGGTGAGGTCGACCGCTTCCGGCACCTCCGATTGCATCCTATAAGCCAGCTCGTAGCTCTGGATTCGCGCGAGCAGTTCCCCGGCGCCGGGTCGATGATCCAGATGCTCCCGATTAATCTTCGCCAGCAGATCTAGCTGCGATCGCTGCGTAGTTCCATCGGTCGCGCCATGTAGATCGAGGACCGGATCGCCGGCCGGACGGAAGAGCGTGCCCTGATACGATGCGGGAATGAATCCGGGCGACCAGTTCGGCTGCCCGCTGATAGGTCCTCCGCGCTTGTCAAGGATGACCACGTAGCCGGGCAGGTTCTGGTTGGGCGTGCCGAGCCCGTAGACCGCCCACGACCCGAGCGAGGGGCGACCGATGAAGATGCTGCCCGTGTTGAGCGCGACAAGCGCCGAGCCGTGCGCATGGCTGTCGGTATGGCAGGCGCGGAGCAGCGCGATCTTATCGGCGTGTTTGCGGATGTTCGGGAAGTAGTCGCTGATCATCAGGCCGCTCTTGCCGCCCGGCTGAAACGGACGGAATGCCGGAGTCAGGAATCCCTTTTTGCGTCCGCCGGAATTGGTGAATTGAAAGCTGGCTGGCAGCTCCTGCCCGGCGTATTTGGCGAGCGAGGGCTTGTAGTCAAAGGTATCCACATGGCTGGGCGCGCCATTCATGGTGAGAAAGATGACGTTCTTGATGGGCGTGGAGAAGTGGGGCCTCTTGGGCGAAAGGGGTCCGGCGACGCCAGCAGGAGGGGTCGCGGCGCCAGCGTGTCGCGCGAAGAACCCGTCGCCAGCGAGCAGGGCGGCCAGAGCCGTCCCGGTAAACCCGAGTCCCATGTCCCAGACAAACTCGCGTCGAGTTTGTCCGCAGGGGAACTGATTGTCGTTGCTCATCTCACACTCCACCGTTGCAGCTAACAGATATAGACGAATATTACCACCCGGCGGCCCGGAACTTTACTATTTCGGTCGCAATACCGTAATTGGAGCGCGGGCGTCCCCGCCCGCACAGATAACATTGCGACAAGCTTGCCGTGAGCCTGTGGTTGCGCCCGAGGACGGGCGCGCTCCGATTACGTTATCTGTAACTTTCAAAAAAAACTAATCGACGTACAAAAACTCACTCGTATTAAACAGCACATGGCAGAGCGATGCGAGCGCAGCGTCGGCGGGGATGGGTCGACCCGCGATGCCGTGCCGCTTGCTGATATCATCCCAGATGGACTCGCGCTCGGCGTCGGTCAGGGCGTGATCGTAGACCTGCACCTCCAGAATATCTCCGTTCCAGTACTCGCCGTTGATGTTGCCCTGCTGCCCGATCACGTAGGGTGTGTTGAGCGTGCGCGGCGGCAGTGGATTGGCGACTCGCGCGAGCTCCGACCGATTCTGGTAGACCCGCGAATCGGTGGAACTATTGATGGCGGATAGCACGAATAAATCAGATGGCCGGGACACCGTACCGGCTGGCGCGAAGAAATCGGTGAGGCGAACGTTGGATTTGCCCGTCAACCCGAAGAAGACCGCCGGACCAATGTTGTTCTTCGAGTTCCAATTAGAGAATATCTCGCGGTGCTGCATGCCCCCGTCGCGATCATTTGCCACCGCGATGATGGTGAACTGCTGCGAGTGGATCACCTGCCCGTCAATGGCGAGGAACTTGCCCTTGCCGTCGAAACGGACCACGGGTCGACCCGCAGGATCCTTCACGAATGTCGGTTGGGCTTTGGGGTCGATTTGGGCCGCCGAGTGCTTGCCAGCGGCGTCGACCCACTTCGTCACCTGTCCGCTCGAGTTGGTTTCGACACCCTGATCGGCGCGGAGCCAGAGGACGGCTTTGGCGTGGATCATCTCGACATTGCCGGTGGTTTTGGATACCGCCTCCACGTTTCGCTTCTGCTGATTTGCCGCTTCGGTCAGGTGAGTGAGGGCGGCGGATAGTTCCGTCGGCGATGGGTTTCGGCCCAGCGCTCGCTGCCAGACCGCCGCGACCTGCTTCTCGCGATTCGGCCCGACCTGCTTCTCAATAACTCGTGCGAACTCCTCGCTCTGTTGTTGCAAAAACGGATTGTTGAGCAGCGCGAGAGCCTGCGGGGCGACCAACGAAACATCCCGCGCCTCGAGGGGCTGGGTGGTATCGGCGAAGTCGAAAATGGTGAGCAGCGGCATGATCAGCGACCGCTTCAGGAACATGTAGATGGTGCGGCGGTTCTGCTCATCCGGCGGCGAGGGCAGCCACTCCGCGCCCTTTCGGCTCAATCCCTCCAGCGCCGCGCGGGAGACGGTCGGCACAAATCCGGGGCCGCCCTCCTTCAGATTCAACTGCCCGCTGACCGCGAGAATCGAGTCCCGCATGGCGTCCGCATCAAGCCGCCGACGATTGAATCGCCAGAGCAGTTCGTTGCCCGAATCGTGCTGGTTGTACTTCTCTTGCAGCGGGTGCAGCGAGGACATCTGGTAGGTGTTGGAGAGCAAAATCAGGCGATGCATCTTCTTGATGGACCACGCCGACGCAGGTTTGTTGAGCCCGTCTGTGTCGGAAACGAAGATGGTCGACAGCCAGTCGAGCAGCTCCGGATGGGTCGGCGGCGATCCCTTGCGACCGAAGTTGTTGGGAGTGCGCGAAAGCCCCTCGCCGAAATGGTTCTGCCAGATCCGGTTGACCATCACGCGGGCGGTAAGCGGATTCCGGGGATCGGTGATCCAATCCGCGAGCTGTAGGCGTCGGCGGGAAGTGTCGGCATCGGCGGAGGGCGGGTCGACCGTGCGGTGGAAGTTGGTGACCAGCGACGGGAATGCTGGCGGCACGACATCGGCTTCGCGACGGGGATCGCCATTGATCAGCAGGTGCAGCGGCGGCGAGTTTTTGCCCTTCTCGGTGAACCCGAGCACCGGATATTTCAACCTGCCCATGGGCGGTCCCCCGTTCAGCGCGCGATCATCCGGGTCGAGATATCCATTGAAAAACGCCGCGCCGAGGGCGTAATAGTCCTTCTGCAAAATGGGATCAAACTTGTGGTCGTGGCAGCGCGCGCACCGAATGGTCAGGCCGAGAAAGGCCGTGCTGCTGACGTGTACCAGGTCATCCAGCCGTTCATATTTGTATTGCACGGGGTCATTCGGCTCATCATCCCACGTGCCAAGGCGCAGGAATCCGGTGGCCGTGAGGGTGGCCTCGTTATGGCCCGGCATCTCGTCGCCGGCAAGCTGTTCCGTCACGAACTGGTTGTAGGGCTTGTCGGAATTCAGCGACTGAATAACATAGTCGCGATACTTGTACGAGTAGGGCTTCTCCACATCGCGCTCGTAGCCATTGGTATCGGCGTAGCGCACCAGGTCGAGCCAGTAGCGCGACCAGCGTTCGCCATATCGCGGCGACGCGAGCAGTCGATCCACCACGCGTGCGTAGGCATCTGGTCGACGGTCGTTGACGAAATCGGATATCTCGCGGGAGGTCGGCGGCAGTCCGATGAGATCAAAAGTGACGCGACGCAGCAGCTCCCGCTTGCCGACGGGCGGGGCAGGGACCATCCCCCTCTTCTCCAGCGTGCTGAGTACAAACGCATCGACTGGATTCTTCACCCACGCGGCGTTTCTGGGCTTGGGAGGCACGGGGCGCGCAATCGGCTGGATCGACCAGAGCGGCTTATCCGATGCGGGGACTGCATCCTTGGGCCAGACGGCTCCGCGCGTGACCCAGAGGGAGAGGGTCTCGATCTGCGCCTTCTCCAGTTGACCGGCGGGCGGCATGAGCAGTTTGGGGTTTGCGTAGGAGATGGCCTGAATCAGCAGGCTGGATTCGGGTTTGCCGGGCACGATGGCGGGGCCGCTCTTGCCACCCTTGAGCAACGCGGCAAGGCTATCCACGCGCAGGTCGGCTTTCTGCTGGTTGACCCCGTGGCACGGCCCGCATTTGCCGAGCAGCAGCGGCCGCACCTTCGTCTCGAAGAATTCGGCCTGATTGTCCGCCGGAGAGATTCCCGCGAAAGCGGTCGCCCCGAGCAGTATGATCGGTGCAATGGGCAGCAGGTATGTTTTCCACCTGGACGTCATCAAAACAAGCTCCCAACATGGTCGAGCTAAGTTGCTTATATTATAGGAGAATCGGGGTCGATTTGTGGTTTCTTTCGATTGATCAATATGAGTGCGGTTGGAGTTTCGATTGACATCATTTGCTCGCCGTCGTATAATGACGGATGCAAACCGAACGCTAACAATGCTGCAAAGTATATTACTAAAAACCTCAACCCGATTAACTTGACCGTGGACCGTAAGGATAAAAAACCGATGGCCGGCATTGCTGCAAATAAAAATATGTCCAAAGCAAAGAGTGAAAAGAACGACGAGTTCTACACGCAGTATTCCGATATTCAGAAAGAGATTGAGGCATACCTGGAGTTCAACGCCAACACCTTTCGCGACAAGGTGGTCTACTGCAACTGCGACGACCCCTTTGAGAGTAATTTTTTCAAGTACTTCGCCGCTAACTTCAACAAGCTCGGGCTTAAGAAGCTCGTGACCACCAGTTACGACGGCTCCCCCATCGCTGGCGGGCAACTCGCTTTGCCTGAGTTCACTGAGGGCAATGGCAAGCGCGAAAGGCCAAAGGCCATCACCGTTGAGATTGAGGAAGTGACGGATGTCACCGGAGATGGCGCCACCGGCATTGAAGACGTGAAACTCTTTCTGGAGCAGAACCCGCATACCCGCACACCCCTTGCCGGAGGCGGAGACTTCCGGAGCCCCGAGTGCCTCGCGCTCCTGAAAGAAGTGGACATCGTGGTAACCAACCCGCCCTTCTCTCTCTTCCGCGAGTACGTGGCACAGCTCGTGGAGCACGACAAGCAGTTCCTGATCATTGGTAACGTGAACGCAGTCACCTACAAGGAGGTCTTCCCTCTCATCAAGGCAAATAGGATTTGGTTAGGAGTGACGCGAAGTGGTGTCGGGTCGATGTGGTTCCTTGTCGGTGATGATGCACCCGAAAAGACTGGGCAAAAAATTGAAAATGGACAGAGGTACCAGACCATCGGCAACTCCGCATGGTTTACTAATCTTGACCACGGCCGCCGCCATCAGGAGTTGCCTCTCATGACCATGGCGGAGAACTTGAAGTTCAGCAAGAACCTGAGGGACAAGGCCGCTTACGACCGTTACGCGAACTACGACGCGATCGAGGTGGGCACCTGCAAGGAAATCCCCAGCGACTACGACGGCGCCATGGGCGTCCCGATTACCTTCCTCGACAAGTACAATCCTGACCAGTTCGAGATCATAGGTTCAAGCATGACGCTCAGTATGCCAATGTCGCAGGTAGCTGAGAAAGGCACTTATGTGCAGGGCGGACCGCGTTTCTACATCCGTAACGGAGACGGGACATTTCGCCGCCAATACGACAGGATTGTCATCCGGCACCGCGCCCAGCCTGCAAAAGGAAACTAAGAAGTGAAGACAACCCTGAGAACCGAAATCACCGTCGCCGATATCTGCAACGGGTTTGTGTACAACCAGTTAGAGGGCCGGGGGCTTTTCGGGCTGGGAGGAAAGCTCACCATTCAGCCTGAGTACCAGCGGAACTACCTTTATGCCGACGGCGGCGGCAACCGGGAAGCGGCAGTCATTGAGTCGCTCATCAAAGCCTATCCGCTCGGGCTGATCTACTTCAATAAGATCGATGAAGACAAGTTCGAGGTGTTGGACGGCCAGCAACGGATCACGAGTATCGGGCGTTTCGTTACGGGCAAGTTTGCGATTATGGATAACGGCAATCCTAAGAACTTCGATAGCCTGGCAGCAGACCGAAGAGCCATAATTCTCGCATCGCCATTACTTATCTACGTGTGCGAGGGTAGCGAGACCGATATTAAAGACTGGTTTAAGACCATCAACATCGTTGGTCTCCCCCTTAACGATCAAGAACGACTTAACGCCGTATACTCGGGGCCGTTCGTGACGCTTGCCAAAGCTGAGTTCAGCAACAGCCAGAACGCGAACATCCAAAAGTGGAGCGCGTACATAAAAGGCAGCGCGAACCGACAGGATTTTTTGGAGCGTGGGCTCCAGTGGGTAAGTAAGCAAAACGTGGACAACTACATGAGCGTCCATCGGTACGATACAAACATTCGCGAGGTGCAGACATACTTCAATAGCGTGATTGAATGGGTTTCAACCGTCTTTAAAAGTGTTGAGACCGAAATGCGCGGTCTGGAGTGGGGTCGCCTCTACGAGACGCATCACACAAAGCCTTACAACACAGAGCAAGTGGCTCAACGAGTACGTGAACTTTACGCGGACCCGTTTGTGAAAAACCGCAAGGGCATTTTTGAGTTTATTCTCGGTGGAGAGACTAATACGACACTCCTCGATGTACGCATCTTTGAGGTTGTGGTCAAACGTGCGACGTACGAACGACAAACCACTGAAGCCAAAGTTAAGGGCATTTCAAACTGCGCACTCTGTACCAACGGCAACGCCGTGAACAAGGCCAAAATCTGGGCCCTTGATGAAATGGACGCAGATCACATCACTGCATGGAGTAAAGGCGGTTCCACTTCGCCAGAGAACTGCGAGATGTTATGCGTGACCCACAACCGCGCAAAGGGTAATCGCTGAGGCACCAAAATAGGAGGAAACCAATATGAATAATTTCTTCAAACAAAATGAAGGTCTGGTGATTCGGAATGGATTCCGTTGTAATATGCGTTGGGACGACATGCCGGGTGACGATTTCACCAGGTTTTGTTGGAAATGTAAATCAAACGTTCATGATTTATCAGAATTGAGAGATGATGAAATTATCACGTTCATCAAATTGCACGGTGGCATGGTGTGTGGCAAGTTACAAATGACCCGTGACGGTAAGGTCATTAATGGAAAGTGCGAGGGCGAGGTGTATTCCACGTTAGGTGTATTAACTCTTGAACAAAACGAAGAGAAGATCATTGAAAACAGCTTGTTTAGATCGGTCAAAAGAACCCGGCAATTAAGAAAACTTCTTGAGGTTATCAAGGAGAAAGGTGCCCCACAAGGAGACGCACCTGAAAACGTCGCGCCCGGTGATGTCTAAGCCAACCCAAATGACCGACACCCAATCCCTCGATACAGCGATAAACGAAGAAGTGGCGCTGGTCTCGTACGACCTGCTGTGGCCGACGCTGTTTGAGGCGGAGCGCGAGCGTCTGGTTGGGCTGTTCCCGTCTCAGTTGCTGGACGTACAGCACTTCGGGAGTACGGCCATTCCGGGCATGCCCGCCAAACCGTAGAGTTGCTAACGCCTGCGTCAACATCTTTCAAGGCAGCTATGATCTGCTCTTCTGCGTACCGTTTACCCTTGCCCATCTCGTCCTCCTTTTGAGGAAAGAAGCTAACACTTTACGATGGATAGGTTACAGGGGGCTCGGCAGTAATGCTAACAATCTTGTCGGCTCCGTTCATAGTTCGTTAAACTCAATAGACTTCGCTAGTCTATCAATTCTGGTCAAGTCGGGTAACCGGACCTTCTATCGTCGGTGTCCCCCCCAAAAAACTTTCAAAAATTGTCCCACCACCATTTCCGGTTCTCCACATCCAAAATCAGTAGACATAATACTACTTATTTCAGGAGAACCAAAATGCTCGCATTCATCACTTTGTTCGCACTGTTCCACACTTCATATGCCTTTATCCTGTCCAGGGTGCCCGTCCATGTTAAAGAGCCGTTCAAAGGGCGGGTCGCCTCCGCACACCTCCACCACAACAGCGCCATCAACGCGCGTCCCAAACCCAAACACCCACCACCAAAACAGAATACGCAATAGCCGGTAATCCGGCCCCTCGCCCGCCGAAGGCAATTGGGAGAGGGGAATCAAAGGGGTGAGGGCATGCCGTTAAAGCCGCCGTATTCAGCTTTCAGTTTTCTGTCTTCAGCCTTCAGATCACCACACCCGAGAATTTAGACGTGAACACAAACACATTTATTCACGGAGCCTGAAAATCAGGTCAATTTCCGTGATTGGCAGTGGATGTAGAAGTTGGCAGAGTAGAGATTTTGGTTGGCGCAGCTAAAACAATCCGCGCGAAACCATCTGGAGCTCCGCACAGAAAAGCAGAGTCAGCTAATATGGACGCGTCGGGCGCAGGACAAGGCTGGAGTACGATCACCAGTCGGATCAAATCTGATCGAAAGTGCAGGAC
>JBDUAM010000500.1:0-3131 GCA_040004655.1 Chthonomonadales bacterium
CCCATTGATGCAGCTTCGAAAAAGGGCCACAGTGAGGTAGTCGCCATTCTCAAAGACGCCATGGCGAAGCGGAAGGCTGTTGGGTCCGGTGGGTCCAGCGCGACAACAAAGTGAGATTACTCAGGTGAAACCCGATCACAAAAGAACTCGACGCTATTACAAATACATAGGCGGGGCCGCCGCAATCGCTCTTGTATGCCTCCTTGTTGCCCTCCGGCCGGTATTTGTTCAAGGCGCGAAAAATGCAAGCCTTATTCGCGCCATAAAGTCCGGTGACACGAACCTTGCCATCGAGTTATTGAACCAGGGATCAGATGCGAATTCATCCGAGCAGTCCGAGCGATTTGTGCTCACCCAATACTTCGAGCAGATCTTTGGTAAATCCCACAAGCCGCAGCCCACAGCCTTGATGCTGGTGTTCTCACCCAAAAATACTCTGGCAAATATCAACCATGAGCCGGTAGAGCTGGTGCGTGCGTTGCTGGCCAGAGGAGCAAATGTGAACGCTATTTCAAACGTTGATACCTGGTCGCGGGAGCCGATCGTGTTTCATGCAGCCAGCGAAGGCTGTGCTCAGTGCGTCCAGTTACTCCTTGATCATGGCGTCGACCCCAATACCCGGAATGAGACAGGAGCGACCCCGTTGATATTCGCTGGCAATACACGGACCGCGCGCCTTCTGATCAACCGTGGCGCAGATGTGAATGCACGGACGGATGACGGATATACGGCCTTGCGGATGCCTGAAGAGTCAGAAGGAGAGCAACCGGAGGCGAAAGACCGTGTCCGCCTGTTAATAGCGGCTGGGGCAAAGCATTGATGGAACTTCGCTGTTCAATAGAGGTCTGGTACAATCGCATTCGTAGACATTCAACGTCAGGCCCTCTGAGTCCACAGCAATACGGACAAGACCATGTACAACGGGAGATAATTATTGAATCGCAACGTTCTATTGGCGCTTGCCTATTATGCAACCATCATTTTTGCTGGACTATTTATGTTTGTGGTTCTCAATGTAATCGGTACAGGGGATGACCTGAGTGATCCAATCTCCAGGTTGTTCTTCTTTGGCGGGACTTGTATTATCGTCGCGAGTGTTTTCGCCGGTTTGTATTTCACCTGGGCAAAATTGTTAAAGTGATTGCTTCGAGGTCTGGTAGAATCGCATACGTAGATATTCAACGTCGGACAATCTGGTCATCAGTAGCAGTCGCCAATCGCCGCCTAACTCTTTGGAAGTTAAATCATGGAACAACCACTGACTGTCGCTTATGAAGTACTTTAACATCAATAAGCCCTACTTCCGGGGGCTTTTGGCTTTAGTTTGTCTTTTCTCAACTTCGTGTTCTTGCGGCATTGTGAATCACAAATATGTTGTGGGCAATTTGGCTGTCTCGCCCGATGGGCGATGGGTAGTGTTTTGCACGGAAAACGAGGGCAGATATGATTTGAATTTGTTGGATTTAGGTACCGGCAAAACCAATAGTGTAATCAAATCAGACGACGAGGTTGGATATCCAGTTTTCATCTCGCAACATCAGCTACTGATTTCTACAAAGGTGTCTGGCAAACCGCAATTGTTTGAATTAGATTTGAATACGGGTCTCAAAAAACGCGTTTTGGAGTCGAATTTCTCTGACACAAGTCCTTCGATTTCCGTCGACGGGAATCATATTGTATTTGTGAGAGCTACAAATGGCTTTATTCGTAGTTATGGGCAACAGGCTTGGGATCATGCGGATTTGTATATTGCCGATTCAACTTTTGGATCAATAAAGAAACTGACAAACTTGGGGGCTCGTGTAATATTGTCTGTGAATGTTTCTACCGGTAACAGCAAGATTGTTTACGCATATGAAATCGGTGACGGACTCCCCGAGGTGCATGTGATGGACACAGGTAGTGGAAAAACGACACAGTTGACACACGGACCGCACTATAATACAGATCCTTCGTGGTCACCAGACGGTCAACGAATAGCTTTCTCTTCTGATCGAATTAAGTCCTATGAATACGAAATCTGGACAATGAAAGAGGACGGGTCGGAGCAGCGTGAGGTCACCCATACTGGTAAGAGGTCTACATGGCCAAAGTTTTTGCCTGATGGAAAGTCACTGGTATTCTCAGTAGACGAAACTCAAATCTGGCAAGTTAATCTTGATGGTACGGGATTGCACTTGCTGTGGCACCATTGACACCGAGCGCGAAAGACTGCGCCTGCCTGTCAAAAGCGGCTGGAGCAAAGCATTGATTGAACTTTGCCCAGGTAATTGGAATGAAACCGCTCCAAGTAATTGGAGCGGTCTCATATGTCTGGCTTGTCTGTAATCCCCCACCGACCCCTAAACCACAGCAGGCTCGTTAGCAGGCGTCGCGATTGGCGGGACCCGGTCTTCTTTCAGCGTTCGTCGGAAGATGTGTTTCGCGATGAAGCGGCTGATATCATCGAAAAAGTAGATTTCCCTCACCAGTGACGTAAATCGTATCGACACGATTACCAATCGTAACGACACTGGGGCGAATCATATCGACGCGAATTGGAATTGTATCGACACTGCGGCAAATTGTATCGACACTGGCGGAGATTGTTCGTAACCTTGGCGGCGGTACTGCGCGGTTCTAATACGACCAGTCTGGCCACATACTGCTGGAGACCCAGGCGGGAGCGGTCACGGCCACCTACGACTACGGCACCTTCCCTCTAAGAAAAGACGACGAGTACCCGTAAATCAATTTTCAAACTTTGTAGTAAACCATCCCCTCTAGGCGTGTAATAGATGTAGAGAAGCAATAATAACGCATTTTGGAGGCAATACCAATGTCCATCGCACTCATCGTTCTGCTGCTCGTAGGATTTATTCCGTTCAACTCTACGCCCGAATTCTCACAAAATTCGGCACGCACCACGCCGTATCAACTCCTCACAGGGACCACTTTCGCGCGTCCCAAACCCAAACACCCTCCACCTGAGAAAAACTAAATACTCTCGCAATAGTAAGGTTGAAGCCGACATATTCAGCTTTCAGTTTTCTGCCTTCAGCCTTCAGGCTTTATGCTTTAGGCTTTAGCTTTCAGCTTTCAGCCTTCAGAACACCACACCCGACAATTTAGACGTGAACACGAACAGTTTT